>JAYURF010000413.1:0-4064 GCA_043756365.1 Acidimicrobiales bacterium | reverse complement strand
GACCACGGTGCCCTCGAGCGTGACTGCATCATCGGTGGCCCCGGCGACCCCAACCGTGCCGGGAACCGGGAAGCCGGACGGTCCCGATGCCTCAACCGGATCGCCGAGCGATGTGTTCGTCACCGTGTCGGCCGAACGCCCAGCCGTCATCGATGTCCGAAACGCCGTCGACGTCGTTGCATCGTTCGATCTGGGCTGCCGAACGCCTTCTGATTGCTCGGTGCAGTCGGCCCGGGTAATGGGCGACACAATCTGGGTCGCGATCACCGAGGCCGAACCGGGCGGGGCGTACGGAGTCGTGCGGTCGCGAGTCGCCGGCGTGTCGCGATCGACCGGTGAGATCGTCGAATACCTGTCACTTGTCGGGACCGCTGCGGTTCGGTCAGCTGGACTTGGTGCCAACGGTGTGCTCTACGCCCACCTCGATCAGGGCTCCGGAGGCCCCACATTGGTGGCCGTCGAAGCCGGAAAGGTGCGCCCGCTGGAGACCGACGTGTCCGGATTTCGACTCAGCGACGACGGCCGGTTCCTCGCGGTGGCGTTCTCCAACCCGCCGGCCGGCGAAACCGCCCGATTCGAGATTTCGGATCTCGACGACCAGACGACCGTTGGATTCGACACGGACCGCATCAACGCGGGGCCGGCGGCATGGTCGACTGATGGTCGCTTCCTGATCGTGAACGAACAATGGGAGGACGGCACGGCGTGGGTCATCGACCCATGGTCCGGTTCGGGTGATCCCCTCCCCGGGACCCAGATTCTCGATGGCGCGTGCTTCATGAGCGACCGCCAGGTTGCCCATCGAACGTGGAACATCGGCTACGGCCAGGGAGATGCCCAACCCGGCGTGATCCGTCTCACCTCGCTCGAAACGGGATCGACCATGGCAGAGTTCGGCGACGCCATCTTCGGCGATGCGTTCCGCTGCCACCCAGACGGCTCGATCAGCTACCTTCGCCGCCCCGTGGTCCAAGTCGAATTGTCACCCGACTTCACGCAGCCCGAAGCGGACTACGAAGCCCCAGTCGAGTTGATCCACATTGCTGCTGATGGAACGATCACGAACCGCGCGATCGGCAACCTACGAATGGTCTGACCACTTCGATCGGCCCGGACCTTCGAAATCTGGACGGAGGATTCGAAGACGACATCGTCAATGTCGTCAACTCGATGAGCTCAGCCGATCGATGCCCACCTCTGACATGGAACGGAATGATGCGACCACCAGCAACGGTCGGTCGCAATTCGTGAACCGACTCGTCCACCTCGGCGCCGTCTTCGAAGCGCGCCCGGTGCGTGTCCGGTAACGGACCTTGCCAGTCAACGCGTCAACGCCGGCGCAGGCACGCAACTCCCACGAACCTGGCGTCCTTTGCCGCATCGACCCCGCCGGTTGAATCGCTCGTCCGGAAACCGTCCGTCCAGTCCGTCTGTTCCGTCCAGTTCGTATACCGGTCTACCATCACACACGCGCTATGCGCGGGTCAGCTTGTCTTTCGGACGACGGCGTGGCCGCTACGGACCATCTTGGCGAGGGACCGCTGATCTATGCGGCACCTGAGCCCTGCTTTCGACCACTCTGCAAGATGTGGCAGATGTCGTCGGGTACACAGTCGGCTGGGTTGAGGGTGGTGCTGCGTTCGATGAGCTGGGCGAGTTCCAGTTCGAGGGCGGCGAGCTGTCGTTGGCGTTCGCGGACGTCGGCGAGTTTGTCGGATAAGAGTTGTTCGACGTGGCTGCATGGGGTGGTTCCGTCGTTGCGGAGTTCGATGACGCTACGGATCTCAGCGAGAGTAAGCCCGGCGGTTTGTGCTGTCCGGATGAATCGGAGCTGGTTGAGCGCAATGCCGTCGTAGGTGCGGTAGCCGTTGGCTGAACGTGTGGGGATTGCCAGCAGTCCGCGCTTTTCGTAGTAGCGGACCGTCTCTGACGGGATCTTCGCCGCTGCTGCCAGATCTCCAATGCGCATGGCCAAAGCCTACGCCTTGACCTTAATGTATGGATCAGGGTTTACGGTAGCCATCGGCGTATGACTTCGTCACCAAGCCCCTGGAGGGCCACCGCGATGACCGAGACCGATATTTTGCACACGGGCCCCAGACAGGGGCGTCGCCGCCGTCCGATTCATCCTCTGGCTGCAGGGGCCGCCGAGTTTGGTATGTGTTGTGGTCTGCCGCTGCTCGGTTCATTGGGAGTTGCGGGTGCCGTTGTCGGACTCGGCGCCGGGAGTTCGATCAGTGTTGTGGTCGCCTCGATCCTGGCGATGATCGGTGTGCTGAGGTGGCGCCGCCAGCGGACGTGCCACTCGAGTATCAGTGCAACCAGCCCAGGTCCAGTGTTCCCGGTTGCAGGCGGCGCTTTGCACCACCAGGAGAGTCAGCGATGAGTTCGTGTTGCAGCGTTCAGGCCGGCGCAGCGCAACCGTGTCGGTCGTGCGGCGAGATCGGTCCCATCGTGGGTGTGGCACCGGTTCGCCCTCATCGGCCGGACGCGGCTGATGGGGCGTGGCAGTATTGCCCGACACCGGGCTGTCCGGTCGTGTACCACCTTGACGAGACCACGGTCGACGCCGATGCGGTCATCACGCAGGTCGCTCATAAGGCGACGCATCGACCGGTGCCGGTGTGTTTCTGTTTCGCGCACACCGCCGACGACCTCGTCGCCGACGCTGTGGAGCACGGCGGCGTCAGCACGATCAAGGCAGTGATCACGCAGGCCGTCGCCGACGGGCACTGCGCGTGCGAGCACCTCAACCCGTCCACCAAGTGCTGCCTGCCCGACGTCCATCGCAGCCTCAAAACCGCCGCTGCGACGGTGACCGTCACGGCGCAGGTGAGCGCATTATGAGCACGATCACCGACCCGTACGATCTGATGGTGATCGGCGCCGGCATGGCCGGTGTCGCCGCAGCCGAGAAGTGCGCAACGGCCGGGTGGCGCGTCGCGATCGTCGATGACCTCCCCTACGGCGGCACCTGCGCGCTGCGCGGGTGCGATCCCAAAAAGATCTTGCGCCGAGGCGCCGAGATCATCGACGCCGCCCACCTTCTCACCGGCAAGGGCATCGACCCGGCCGGCCTGCGCATCGACTGGCCCGCGCTCAGCGCCCACATGCACGGCTTCACCGACCCGGCGCCCGCCAACATGGAGAACAGCCTGGCGCGCCACGGTGTCGACACATTGCACGGCACCGCACGTTTCACCGGCCCGGACCGGCTCGACATCGATGGCACCGACCACCGGTTCCGCCACGCCCTGATCGCGACGGGCGCCCGACCTCGCCCACTCGACTTCCCCGGCGCCGATCACCTCATCGACTCCACCGCGTTCTTGTACCTTGAACAGCTCCCCCCACGGATCCTGTTCGTCGGCGGCGGGTTCATCTCGTTCGAGTTCGCCCACATCGCAGCCCGCGCCGGCACGAAGACCGTCATCGTCGATCACGGCGCCGGCCCGTTGCGCGGCTTCGATCCCGACCTCGTCGAACTGCTCATCACCCGCGGTCTCAACGTCGGAATCGAAGTCCGACGCGGCAACGAAATCGTTGCCGTTCGCCCCACTGGCGACGGGTACGAGGTCACACTTGATGACCAGGGTCGACAGACCACCATCACCGCCGATCTTGTCGTTCACGGTGCCGGCCGACAGCCCGACCTTGCCCGCCTCACCCTCGACGCTGCCGACATCGCTCACGGCTCGAGAGGCGTCCACGTCGCCGGCCATCTCCAAAGCCTCACCAATCCCCGCGTGTACGCAGCCGGTGACGCCGCTGACACCCCTGGTGCCCCGCTCACCCCCGTCGCAGTGTTCGAAGGCAAGGTCGCCGCCTCCAACATGCTCAAAGCCGCCACCACCACCCCCGACTACAACGGCATCGCGAGTGCCGTGTTCACCATCCCTGAACTCACCCGAGTCGGCCTGCTCGAAACCGAAGCCCGAAAGGCCGGCATCGATTTCGACGTCCGCTACACCGACACCAGTGGCTGGTATTCCAACTACCGCATCGGCGAGACCACCGCCGCCGCCAAGATCATCATCGACCGCACCACCGACACCATCGTCGGC
>JAYURF010000412.1:0-4069 GCA_043756365.1 Acidimicrobiales bacterium | reverse complement strand
CGGGCGTCGCATCGAAAGTCGACGGCGGCTTCATCGCGTTCAATGGAGCGAAGGCCAGCACGGCGTTCGTCAAGGCGTGCACAGCGCTGCGGTTCTGGAGCCGCGAGCAGGCGATGGAACCAGGCCGGGCCTGACCTGCACCATCACGGCCGGTCTCGCTCAACTCGGGCGAGATCGCGAGCCGGGCTGGCGCGCGCGATCGCTGAACTGCCGTCCGTCGTAGTAGCCCGGGTTGGTGTCGGGTCGGCCGCGCTTGCTCGTCCATCTCCACGTGAGCGAGATCCGCGGGTTCGCGACGTCGGCTGCTGGCACACCGTGCAACCAGTCGCTCTGGCAACGGCCACCCATGACCAGCAGATCCCCCTCGCCGGGCGTGAGCACCACGTCGCCGGCATCTGCTCCGGCAGGAACCCGCTCGACCACCTCGGCAAGCGGAACCCTCCGGCGAAGCACGAACGGGCGACGTTGACCGAGCACCACGATGGCGATGACCGTGTCATCGAGCCAGCGCATCTCACGGTCGCTGTGCAGACCCTGGAAGTCGCCACCATCGCGGTACAAGATGGCCGCGACGCCACTGACGGGCACCCGGTAGGCGCTGCTGACGTGTAGCTCGCTTTGCCGCAGCAGCGGTGACGCTTCGGCCCGCAGCCCGGCCGACAACCGCCGTTCGGGCACGTACTTGTCGTACCGCAGCACCTCGGTTTGCGACCAGGGTGTGGTGGTGAACACCTCGGCGAAGGCGGCGTCCGGGTCGCGTACGAAACCCTCAACGAGATCAACCCATGACCGGTCGTCGAGCTCGATGCGGCGAACCGCGGCCCGACGATCGATGAGCAGGTCGGTCGCCGGTGCGCTCGGCATGTCCCCGAAACTAGCGGTCCACTGACCTGCTGCGCCAGCGCTCAGGGGTCTGGTGGAGCCGCCGGTAGCGCGACATACTGGGAAGTGAACCATTGACCAAAGGAGACAGACATGCCTATTCGTGACAGTGCACCGACCGGTGCGCCGTGCTGGGTTGATCTGTTCACGAGCGACACCAACCGAGCGCGCAGCTTCTACGGCGAGCTGTTCGGATGGACCGCCGAACAGGCCGGCGAGGAGTTCGGTGGCTACATCAACTTCTCCAAAGACGGCCACATGGTCGCCGGATGCATGGGCAACGACGGGAGCTCCGGCATGCCCGATCTGTGGTCGGTGTACCTGGCCACCGACGATGCCGAAGCGACCATCGCGGCAGCGACAGGCCACGGTGGACAGGTGATCGTTCCGGCGATGCCGGTCGGCGAGCTGGGCTCGATGGCGGTGATGATCGACGCCGGCGGGGCGGCGATCGGAACCTGGCAGCCCGGCTTGCACAAGGGTTTCGGGGTGCTCGGCGAACCGGGAACACCGAACTGGTTCGAGCTCCACACCAGCAACTACGACGCCGCAGTGCAGTTCTACCGTGACGTGTTCGGTTGGGACACCCACGTGATGAGCGACGAATCCGGCTTCCGCTACACCACCCTGGGCGATGGCGACGATGCCTTGGCCGGGATCATGGACGCCGCCGCATTCCTCCCCGATGGCGTTCCGTCGCACTGGCAGATCTACTTCGGGGTTGCCGACACCGATGCCGCGTTGGCGCGCGTCGTCGAGCTCGGCGGCACCGTGGTGCAACCTGCGGAGGACTCCCCGTACGGTCGTCTGGCCCAGGCCGCCGACCCGACGGGTGCGCTGTTCAAGCTCGTCGCGGGAGGTTGATTCGGTGAGCGAGCCGTCACCACCAGTCCTGCAGATCGGCACCCGCAAAGGGCTGTTCGTCCTCACCGCCGACGACGCTCGCCGGAACTGGACGGTGAGCGAGCCGATGTTCCTCGGCCACATCGTCCAGCACGCGATGCTCGATCCGCGCAATGGATCGCGGCTGGTGATCGGTGTCAGCACCGGGCACCTGGGGCCCACGGTCTTTTACTCCGACGACCTCGGCACCACGTGGACCGAGGCCAGCCGTCCGCCCGCGTTCCGGACCGGCGAGCGGTTGCTGCGGAGCCTGTCCTCGACGTTCTGGCTGACCCCCGGCCATGCCAGCCAGCCCGGCCGGTGGTTTCTCGGCGGATCCCCGCAGGGCCTTTTCACCAGCGATGACGGCGGGGCCACGTGGGCGCCGTTCGACGGCTGGAACGATCACCCGATGTGGGAGACGTGGGCCGAGTGGCCCGAGCAGAACACCCCCGACGGGTCGATGCTGCACTCGATCAACATCGACCCACGCGACTGTGACCACATGTACATCGGGCTCTCGTCGGGTGGCGTGTTCGAGACCACCGACGGCGGTACCGACTGGCGTCCGCTCAACAAGGGGAGCGTGGCACCGATGTCACCGGACACCGACATCGAGTTCGGCCACGATCCGCACTGCGTACGGATGCACCCGCTGCGACCGGACCGGCTGTACCAACAGAACCACTGTGGCATCTACCGCATCGATCGGCCCGCCGACAGATGGGTGCGGATCGGCGACAACATGCCCGGCGAAATCGGCGACATCGGCTTTCCGGTCGAGTTGCACCCGCGGGACCCGGACACCGTGTGGGTGTTCCCGATGGACGGCACCGATGTGTGGCCGCGCACCAGCCCCGACGGCCGCCCGGCCGTGTACCGCACGGCCGATGCCGGCGAGAGCTGGACTCGCTGTGACAACGGCCTGCCGGATAGGGCCTGGTTCACCGTGAAGCGGCAGGCGATGACCGTCGATCGTCACGACCCGGTTGGCGTGTACTTCGGCACCACCAGCGGTGAGGTGTGGGCCAGCACCGACGAGGGCTCGTCGTGGATGTGCATCGCTGCGCACCTGCCCGAGATCTACTCGGTGGAGTGCGGCCACCCCGGCATGTCGTTCCCGTAGGCCACCGATGGTCGTGCGCATCCCCACCCCGCTGCGGTCCTACACCGCCCGAGCTGCCACCGTCACGGTCAGCGATTCGGCGGCAACCGTCGACGCCGTGCTGGCCGACCTCGATCGACAGTTTCCGGGGATCCGCTTCCGGATCGTCGACGAACAGGGCCGCTTGCGCCAACACATGAAGGTCTTCGTCAACGCCGAGATGACCCGCGACCTCTCGACACCCGTCACCGCCAGCGACGAGATCACAGTGATGCAAGCGCTCTCCGGCGGCTGAACGATTTCAGGTGTATGCTCTTGCGCATGTCAACACAACTTGCGGTTCGGGTGACGGTAAGTCAACTTCAGGCGTTGGATAAGTACGCAGCAACTCACGGCTACACCTCGCGCGCTGACGCGATTCGGGCAGCCATTGCCGAGACGATCAAACGCGCTGACGACGAGGCAATCGACCGCGCCTACCGGGACGGGTACGCAAGGTTTCCCGAAACCGAAGCGGAGATGGCCGACGCATATCGACTGGCCGCCGCCTCGATCAACGAAGAACCTTCACGGCTCCAGGACTGGACATGACACCGCAGCGCGGAGAGATCTGGTGGGGTGAGCAGCCCGACGAACAGGGGCGCCCCTACCTCGTCATCGCTCGATCCGAAGCGATCGAATCCATGAAACGTGTTCTGGTTGCGCCAGTCACCCGCACCCAGCGACGCATGATTCGCAGCGAACTCGTGCTCGGTCCGAGCGACGGGCTGCGGTGGGATTGTTGCGCCAGCTTCGACAACATCCGTCCGTTCCCGAAGGCGCTCCTCACCCGACGGCTCGGGTCACTGGCATCGGAGCGCATCCACGAGATGTGTCTGGTGCTTTCTGCCACGACGGGCTGCTGAGTCCCGCCACACCGCCCCGGGGTTTCCCGCGGGAAAATGGGGGGGCGTAGTGTGACCGCGTGACCGAAGAACCCACGCCGTACGGCTCCAACGCCGAGTCCGACAGCACCCTCAAGCGGGTGCGCACTCGACACTTCGCGAGGGCCAAGGAGCAAGGGATCAAGATCACCGGGCTGACCAGCTACGACTGCTTATCGGCAGCGCTGTTCGACCGGGCGGGGATCGATTTCCTCCTCGTCGGTGACTCCGCCGGTAACGCCGTGTTCGGCTACGACACCACCCTGCCCGTCACTGT
>JAYURF010000411.1:0-1509 GCA_043756365.1 Acidimicrobiales bacterium | reverse complement strand
CGCAGCGCCTCGTCGATACACGAACGGGCGGGCATCAGTACCACGCCTCGAACCTGTCGGAGGTGGTGGCGCTCGGCAACCTCGTCGCCGCGCAGGTGAACCTCACCGCGACCGAGACGTCCGGGGCCGGATTTCTGACCGCCTACCCGTGTCTTACGACGCAGTGGCCCGGCACCTCGAACGCCAACTTCGGCGCAGCCGAAACCTCCGCCAGCGCAACTCTGCTGGCCTCGTCGCGTGGCTACGGCTGCGTGTACTCGTTGGTCCCGACGCAGCTCGTCGTCGACATCTCCGGAGTTTGGCGCTAACGGGAGCGGTCGCGTTGGCGGACACCTCTGGCGACTCGCCAGCCGATGAAGGCCATTCCCGCCATCAGCACCCCGAACGTGAGGGCGGTCTTGCCGCTGGTGCTCGCCTCGGTGCCACACCCCGGGCGCGGCAGCGAGCTGACGCAGTCGCCGATGTTGGCGTCTTCGGGAATGAACGGGTTGTCGGCGAAGCCGGTGGTGTTGCCAGTGGCCGGCGCGGTCGCGACGACCACGGCGCTTGTGCGCGGGGGCTGACCCGAACACGACGCGGCCGCCAGGCTGAGGACGGTGGCGAGGCTGAGCACAGCCGCCGCCAGCAAGCGGGCACGCATGGTGGCCGCCGGTCCGCACGTGTTCATCGATCCATCGTGCCACTGTCGCCGACGAGTTCCACGGGCGCCGACGAGTTCCACGGGCGACCCGCAGCCACCTCGCGGAAACCGGCGGCGACACGTGCAAATCGGTGGCGATGCATCGTGGGCCACCTACCATCGACGTCCATGGCTGCCGATCCCGCCGAACATCCCGTCCTCGTGATCGATTTCGGTGCTCAGTACGCCCAGCTCATCGCGCGCCGCGTGCGCGAGCTCGATGTGTACTCCGAGATCGTTCCGCACCGCCTCACGGCGAGCGAGATCGCCGATCGCAAGCCAGCGGCGCTGATCCTGTCCGGTGGACCGAAGAGCGTCCACGTCGACGGCGCGCCAACACTCGACCCGGCCATTTACGACCTCGGCATCCCCATCCTCGGTATCTGCTACGGGGCGCAGCTGCTCGCCCACCAACTCGGCGGTGTCGTCGGCCGCGGCATGCGCGGCGAGTATGGGCGGGCCCGGTTGAGCCGTTCGTCCGGGGCGGAATCGACGTTGCTCACCGACGAGATCCCCGATCAGCTCGACGTGTGGATGAGCCACTTCGATGCGGTCACCGAGGTGCCGCCTGGCTTCGTTGCCACTGCGTCCACCCCGGATGCACCGGTGGCCGTGCTGGAGAACCCGTCGGCACGGATCTGGGGCGTGCAATACCACCCCGAGGTGGTCCACACCGCGCACGGTATGGCGGTGCTCGGAAGGTTCCTGCACGATCTGGCCGGTTGCGAGCGGGCATGGACGATGACGTCGATCATCGACGAGCAGGTCGCCGCGGTGCGGGCCCAGGTGGGTTCTGGCCGGGTGATCTGCGCACTCAGCGGCGGCGTCGA
>JAYURF010000410.1:0-1515 GCA_043756365.1 Acidimicrobiales bacterium | reverse complement strand
CCCGCGTGTTCGACGGCGAGGATGGGGCGATGGCGGCCATCCTGTCGGGTTCGATCGAGCCGGGCACCGTGTTGGTGATCCGCTACGAGGGACCCAAGGGTGGGCCGGGGATGCGCGAGATGCTGGCCATCACCGGTGCGCTCAAAGGCGCGGGCCGCGGGGCGGACTGCGCGCTGATAACCGACGGGCGTTTCAGTGGCGGGACGTGGGGGTTCTGCATCGGCCACGTGGCCCCGGAGGCCGTCGACGGCGGCCCGATCGCGTTCGTTGCCGACGGCGACACGATCCGCGTCGACGTGCACGCGCTGACCCTCGACCTGATCGTCGACGAGAGCGTGCTCGCGAGGCGACGGGCATCATGGGCGCCCATCGCCCCGCGATACACCAGCGGCGTGCTCGGCAAGTACGCCAAGTTGGTCCAAGGCGCCGAAACCGGAGCTATCACCAACACCTTGTGAACCATCTCGAACGAGGCATTCATCCGAGTGTTGAGCGCCCGCACGGGTGGGCGCTCAACACTCGGATAGACGCTGGGGACTCGGATGTCACGCGGGGACTCGGAGCCCTCGGTCCGTCGTCACACATCACCTGGTGGTCGCTCGCGGTAACGCTGTCGTAACCGCCATGTGGTTGGGTGGTGTCAGACCTACGGAGGTGGAACATCATGGAGCAACAGGCGACGGTCGTGTTGCGGTGTTCGATCAGGCGATCAAGCCGTTTCGCAGGGCGGAAATCGTGATGAGCTAGGTGACGACGTTGAAGTGCATTCGCCGTCGGCGCGGCGGATCCGCCGTCGTTACCCGCTCATCGCGACGATCGTGTGCCCCGGTCACGTCCCCAGCGGGCCCGGTGCACCGGGTCACCCGGTTCAGGTATGCAGCGGATGCTGAGCGTTGCGCAGCATCTGACACACGGCCACCAACAATCGGTAGCTCAGCTCAGGGTGCTCTTTCAGCAGTGGACGCAACGTGAACGAGGCGACCGACCACGCATGGATCTCTGATGTTGCCCGAACGGTTGCGGTTCGCGGCCCACGGTCGATCAAAGCGATCTCGCCGAAGGAACCCCCGCCGCTGATCTCACCGACCCGGTTGCCGTTGGCCAACACCTCGGCGGTGCCATCGGCGACCAGGTAGAAACGGCCGGCCGAATCGCCTTCGGCAACGATCGTGTCGCCGGTGTCGAAGTGCTCCGGGCGACACATCGAGGCGATCTGCTGCAGATCCTTTTTCTTCAGGTCAGCAAACAGCTGCACCTTCGACAACGCCTCGACGATGTCGTCGACGTCGGATGGGCGTCGGTCTTTGCTCATGAGCGTCTCGTTTCGCAAGTTCGATGCCGGGATCTCAGCGGCCGAAGCGGAGCGTATCGCATGCGCGCCGAGCGAGTACCGGGCCGACCAGGTTCGGTCCGGCGGTCAGGTCGCGGGTGCGCTCGAGCGTCGCGAATTGGCGATGACGCGCCAGCCGATGAACAGGACACCCGTTGCGATGGTGGCCACGATGACGAACGACA
>JAYURF010000409.1:0-11960 GCA_043756365.1 Acidimicrobiales bacterium | reverse complement strand
AGTACGAACGCACCCGCCACAACGTCGGTGCCGATTGCATCGATGAGCTCGCCCGCCGGGCCGGTGTGCTGCTCAAAAGCGGGCGTGACAAGGCGCTCGTCGCCGAGGCGTCGATCGATTCGCACCGGGTGGTGCTCGCGTTCCCGACCACGTTCATGAACGACAGCGGCCTTGCAGTGCGCCCGACGATGAAGCGGTACGGGCTCACCGAACCAACGCAACTGATCGTCATCCATGACGAACTCGACCTCGCTCCCGGCGTGGTCCGGGTCAAGGCCGGCGGCGGCCTTGCGGGCAACAACGGGCTGCGCAGCATCACCGCTCACCTCCACACGCAGGACTACCTGCGCGTGCGGATCGGTATCGGCAAACCGCAGTCGAAAGATCACGGCAAGGGGCACGTCCTGTCGAAGCTGCCGCCGCGCGAGCGGGTGCTGCTCGACATCGCCATCCAGCACGCTGCCGATGCCGTCGAGGTGCTGATTCGCGATGGCCTCGACGCTGCGCAACGCCAGTACAACGGCACCACGCTCGATCCCGTCGCCGACTGAACGCGCTGGCCGAAGGCGCGGTACGTTGCTGAGATGGTCGAGATCTCGTGCGCATTTGCCACCTCACTGGACACGCCCGAGCACGTGGCGATCGCCGAGGAGCTCGGCTACCGCCGAGCCTGGCTGTACGACTCACCTGCGTTGTACCCCGATGTGTGGATGATGCTCGGCGAATGCGCCCGGCGCACGTCGACCATCGAGATCGGGCCCGGCGTGGCGATCCCGTCGCTGCGCCATCCGATGGTCACCGCGTCGGCCATCGGTACACTCGCCGCGCTCGCCCCCGAACGCGTCAACATGGCCATCGGGTCGGGTTTCACGGGCCGTCTCACCCTCGGCCAGAAGCCGCTCCCGTGGAAGTTCGTGCGCGAGTACGTGATTGCCGTGCAGGGTTTGCTCGCGGGCGAAACGGTCGACTGGGAGGGGTCCCCGATTCGGATGATGCACCCCTCCGGATTCGGCGCGGCGCGGCCGCTGCGAGTTCCGTTCATCCTCGGCACCGGTGGCCCAAAGGGCAACGCCGCAGCCCACGAGCTCGCCGATGGGGTGTTCGTCACCACACCGACGGCCGAGTTCGAGCGCTGCGCAGTCCTCACGTTCGGCACCGTGCTCGACGACGGCGAAGATCCCGGCAGTGCACGGTCGATGGCTGCCGCCGGGCACGCCGGTGCATTGGCGTATCACGCGGTACACCTGCGCGGCGACGTCACCACCCTGCCCGGCGGCGACCGTTGGCTGGCAGCGCTCGAGGAGTTCCCCGCTCGCGAGCAGCACCTCGCGCTGCATGAGGGCCACCTCATCGAGGCCAACGAACGCGACCTACTGGTGGTCACCGGCGAGACGCTGGCGATGTTCGGGTACGCCCGAACTACCGCAGCCTGGCGGGCTCACGTCGAGACCCAGGTCGCCGCCGGAGCGACCGAGATCGCCTACCAGCCCGCAGGACCCGACATCGCCAGCGAGCTGCGCCGCTTCATCAACGCCGTGTCCAGTTGACCCGACTGGCTACGTAGCGACCTGCTCGTCGATCACCAGGCGACCCG
Organism: Acidimicrobiales bacterium; assembly: GCA_043756365.1. Taxonomy (GTDB): domain Bacteria; phylum Actinomycetota; class Acidimicrobiia; order Acidimicrobiales; family Ilumatobacteraceae; genus VFMC01. The sequence continues at coordinate 10,366 of JAYURF010000409.1, read as the reverse complement.
AGTCGAGGCCGATCCGACGGGTGAGGTGGACGTTGCCGAGCAGGGAGCGGTCATGGGTCACCAACAGCACCGTGCCGCGGAACGCCTCGAGTGCAATCTCGAGTTGCTCGATTGCCGCGAGGTCGAGGTGGTTGGTGGGCTCGTCGAGGACGAGGCAGTTGGTACCGGATGCCATCAGCAATGCCAGCACGGCGCGCGTCCGCTCGCCCGGTGACAGCGACGCCGTAGGGCGGTGCACCTCGGTCGCGCCAATGCCGAACTTGGCCAACAGGGTGCGCGCATCGGGGATGGCCAGGCCGGTCTCGATCATGAACGCCTCGAGCAACGTCGCGTCACCGGACAGTTGCCCGCGACGCTGTTCCAGTTCACCGACAACCACGCCGGGACCGAACCAGCGATCACCGGCATCGACCGGGCGGCGTCCCAAGATCGCGTCGAGCAGGGTGGATTTGCCACTGCCGTTGTGACCGACGATGGCCACCCGCTCGCCACTGCCAATGGCAAGCGTCACCGGGCCGAGCACGAACTCGCCGTTGCGCACCACGACGTCTCGGAGCCGCACCACCACATCGCCGCTACGCGCCGCCTCCCCGAACGTAAGCCGCAGTTGCCACGCCTCGCGGGGTTCCTCCACCACCTCGAGCCGGTCCATCGCCCGGTCCGTTCGTGCCGCCTTACCGGCGAGCTGTTCGCTCTGGTTGACCTTGAACGACTTGATGTGTTTGTCGCCGTCGGACGGTTTGTTCTTGGCTTTGCTCAGTCCCTGTGTGGCCCATTCGCGTTCGCGCTGGGCGCGGCCGCGCAGGTTCGACCGCTTCTCGGCGTACTCCTCGTACCGCTCCAGGGCCTGATCGGCACGCCGCTGATGTTCCACACCGAACGCCTCCCACCCGCCGGCGAACACGGTGATCTGGTGCGTGAACTCATCGAGCTCGGCCACGTGGGTGACGGTGCGGCGGAGGAACTCGCGGTCGTGACTGACCAGCACCACTGCGGCCTGGCGGGTCGTGACCCAGTGCTCGAGAATCGCCAGCCCATCGAGGTCGAGATCATTGGTGGGCTCGTCTAGCAGGAACACGTCGAACTGCGCCAGCAACAACACCGCGAGGCCAACCCGCGCAGCCTCACCGCCCGAGAGGGACTCCATGGTCTGGGCGAGCAAGCGGGGCTGCAGATCGAGCTCGGACCACACACCGCCGACACGCGCGTCGAGATCTGCGCCGCCGAGCGCCAACCACCGGTCGAGCGCGTCGGCGTAGCGATCATCGGCGCCGGGCGAAGCGGCCGCGAGGTCGCGGGTTGCCGCTTCCAACTCGGCCGAAGTGGCAGCGACACCGGTGCGGCGCGACAGTGACTCCAGCACGGTCTCGGCCGCAGTGCGTTCCGGCTCCTGGGGGAGGTAGCCAACCGTTGCGTTCGGGGGCATCGCCACGACCGATCCCGCGTCGACCCGTTGCGCACCCGCAAGCACCCGCAGCAACGTCGACTTCCCGACACCGTTGGGGCCGACGAGACCCATCCGCCAGCCTGGAGAGACCTGCAGCTCGACATCGTCGAGGATCATCTCGAGTCCGAACGACAGTGACAGCGAACGGGCGTGGAGGGTGGCGTAGGCAGACATGGTGGATCGTTCACAGTCTGGCGGGGGGTCGGCAGAGCGAGGCACCGATACGCTCAATTGCCCCATGTCGCCCGCCGATTCCCCATCTACTTCGACCGGCCGAACCGCGCTCCCGCCACAGGGGACCGCGACACAGGGGCCCCCCATGCCGCTGCAGGCGCTCGCCTCGCTGCTGCGTGACGAGCCGGGCCTCACTCATGCCTTCGGCGATCCGCAGGCACTCGTGGCCGTGTCCGAAGCGGCCCGCCCGATCGCCATCGCCGCGCTCAGCCGGCTCGGCGGGCGGCGGCCGCTCGTGGTCGCGTGCCCCACCGGCAGCGACGCCGGTCAGCTCTACGACGATCTGCGCCAGTTCCTGCCCGCCGACGACGTCGTTTTGTTCCCGGCCTGGGAGACGCTGCCGTTCGAGCGGGTCAGCCCGAGCGTGGAAACCATGGGCCGCCGCCTCGAGGTGCTGTGGCGGCTCCGCCAGCCCGAGCGGATGCCCGCAGTGGTGGTCACCGGTGTGCGCGCCCTACTGCAGAAGCTCGGACCAGGTGCCACGACGACCGAGCCGATCCAGGTCCGGCCCGGCGACATCCTCGATGCCGACGAGTTGATGCGCTCGCTGATCGGTTTCGGGTATCGCCGTGAGGAACTGGTCGAGCACCGAGGCGAGGTGGCACAGCGCGGCGCGATCATCGACGTGTTTCCCTCCACCGCCGAAGCGCCGATCCGCATCGACCTGTGGGGCGACGAGGTCGACCGACTCACCGAGTTCATGGTCAACGACCAACGCAGCACGGAGGACCTGACCGGGGTCTGCATCTTCCCCGCCCGGGAGTTGTTGCCGAGCGATCAGGTCCGGCGGCGAGCCACCGAGCTGCTGTCCAGCGAGCCGTGGGGGCGCGAGCAGTGGGAGCGCCTGGCCGAAGGGACGTTCTTCGACGGCATGGAGAGCTGGCTGCCCTGGCTCGTCGACGGCGACCCGACTGGCGACCTGACTGGCGACCCGACTGGCGACCCGGCTGGGCTCACGTCCGGCGGCTTGATCACCGCCGTACTGCCGCCAGCCGCGAAGGTGGTGCTGATCGAGCCGCGACGGATGCGCGACCGGGCCAACGACCTCCTCGCCGAAGAGGACGATCTGGCCCGCTCGCTCGCCAGCACGTGGGCGCGCGACGCCGAGCGGACGTTTCCCCGCCTGCACGCCGACACCGACGCCGTGCTGTCCACCGGCCAGCAGATGTGGACGATCAGCTCCACCCCGACCAACCCCGATGCACCGATGGTCCAAGCGACCGGGTGGGGGCCCGTGGTCGGCGACGGAGAAGGGCTGGCGCTTCGCCTGAAGGAGCTGCTCGCCAGTCAGTACCGGGTGGTGGTTGCCGCCGACGGCACCGGCTCGGCCCAGCGTCTCGCCGCATTGCTGCGCGACCGCGGGCTCGACTTCAAGGTCGTCACCGACTCTGCTCTCGCCAAGTCGTCCACCCTCACTCGCCCGGGCGGCTACGTGGTCGTCGCTCCTTTGCATCGCGGTTTCACACTGCCCAACGCGAAGCTGTCCGTCGTTGCCGAGGGAGACCTCACCGGCCGGCGTCGATCGCACCGCCAGGCGCGCCCACGCAAACGTCAGAGTGCCGGGTTCTTCGAAGATCTCAAATCCGGCAACTACGTCGTTCACTACCAACATGGCGTCGGCCAGTACGAGGGGATGGTCAAGCGGACCATCGGCGGGGTCGAGCGCGATTACCTGCTGCTCGCCTACAAGGGCGGCGACAAGCTGTACGTGCCCAGCGATCAGATCGACTCGCTGCGCCAGTACACCGGCGGCGAGGCACCATCGCTGCACCGCCTCGGAGGGACCGATTTCGCGAAGGCGAAGACCCGCGTTCGCAGCGCCGTTCGCGAGATCGCCCAAGAGCTCGTCGTGCTGTACCAGAAGCGGCTCAACGCGCCCGGCCACGCGTTCGGTCAGGACACGCCGTGGCAACACGACATGGAAGACGCCTTCCCGTTCGCCGAAACCCCCGATCAGCGCACCGCGATCGACGAGGTCAAACACGACATGGAGTTGCCGTATCCGATGGACCGGTTGGTGTGCGGCGACGTCGGTTTCGGCAAGACCGAGGTGGCCATTCGCGCTGCGTTCAAGGCCATCCAGGACGGCAAGCAGGCAGCAGTGCTGGCGCCCACCACGCTGCTGGCCACCCAGCACGGCAACACCTTCGCCGACCGGTTCTCCGGATTCCCGATCCGCGTCGAAGTGCTCAGCCGGTTCCTCAGCGCGAAAGAGGCGCGCAAGGTGATCGAAGGCCTCAAGACTGGCGAGGTCGATTGCGTGATCGGCACCCACCGTCTGCTCCAAGACGGCGTCGTGTTCAAAGACCTCGGCCTGCTCGTGATCGACGAGGAGCAGCGATTCGGCGTCCAGGCCAAAGAGACGATGAAGAAGCTCAAGACCAACGTCGATGTGCTCACGTTGTCGGCAACGCCGATCCCGCGGACGCTGGAGATGAGCCTGGTCGGTATCCGCGACCTGTCGCTGCTGCAGACCCCACCGGCCGATCGCCAGCCGATCCTCACCTTCGTCGGCGAGTACGACGAACGCGTTGCGATCGAAGCGATCCGCCGTGAGTTGCTCCGCGAGGGCCAGGTTTTCTGGGTCCACAACCGGGTCAACACCATCGAGCGGGCGGCGCACCGGCTACGCGAGCTGGTTCCCGAGGCGCGCATCGCCATCGCTCACGGGCAGATGGACGAGGGCTCGTTGGAGCAGATCGTGGTCGACTTCTGGGAGGGTCGCTACGACGTGCTGGTGTGCACCACCATCATCGAAAGCGGCATCGACATGCCGACGGTCAACACACTGGTGGTGGAGCGCGCCGACCTGCTGGGCCTCGGCCAGATGCACCAGCTGCGTGGCCGCGTCGGCCGCAGCGGATCGCGCGCGTATGCCTACCTGTTTCATCCCCGCGACGCACGCCTCACCGAGGAGGCCTATGAACGCCTCCGCACCATCGGCGAGGCGACCGATCTCGGAAGCGGGTTCAAGATCGCGATGCGCGACCTCGAGATTCGCGGTGCCGGCAACCTGCTCGGCGAATCGCAGAGCGGCCACATCGCTGCGGTCGGGTACGACCTCTACTGCCAGATGGTCACCGAAGCAGTCGGCGAGATGAAGGGCGAGCCGCCCCCGAAGGTGCGCAGCGAGGTCAAGCTCGATGTCCCCACCGATGCGTACCTACCTACCGACTACGTCGCCAAAGAAGAACTGCGGCTCGAGGCGTATCGGCGCCTTGCCGCGGTCACCGAATCCGGGCAGGTCGACGACATCCGCGCCGAATGGGAGGACCGCTACGGTCCGGTGCCCGCACCAGCCAACGCATTGTTGAACGTGGCCTACCTGCGCGCCGAATGCCATCGGCTGGGCTTGCGCGACGTGTCGATGGTGGGCAGCGGGGCGCGCCTGGCACCGTTGCAACTGCGCGTCAGCGAGTCGATGCGGTTGAAGCGATTGAGCCGCAACGCGATCTACAAAGAAGATGCCGAGCAACTCGTCGTGCCGCTCGGGCGTGGGGACCCGGCCGAGTACCTCGTCGGGTTCCTCCGCGAGCTGCGACCGCCTCCCGAGCCAGTGGCAACGTGATGCGTTTGCAACTCGTCCGACCCGCAGAACATGCCGCGCTCGTCGAGTGGCCGCTCACGACGCCGCTGGCGGAGTGGGATATTCCGGGCATGCATTCCGTGCTCGGGCTGCACCGCAACGAGGTACGGATGGTAGAAACCGACGAGGCCGCCTACGTGGTGAAGGAGATCCCCGATCGGCTCGCCGAGCGCGAGTACCGCCTGCTGCGCCAGTTGGCCGATCAGGGCCTGCCCACCGCCGAGGTGGTCGGCGTCGTCACCGACCGGGTCGAGCCCGACGGCGACGCCGCCAAGGGGTTACTGATCACCCGCCACATCGACTACTCGCTGCCCTACCGGGTGCTGCTGTCGGGGCGCGGGCTGCAGATCCCCTCCCTCGGCGATCGCCTGCTCGACGCTCTGGCCGTGCTACTCGTGCGGCTGCACCTGGCCGGGTTCTACTGGGGTGACTGTTCGTTGTCGAACACCTTGTTCCGCCGTGACGCCGATGCGCTGCAGGCCTACATCATCGATGTCGAGACCGGCGAGCGGCACCCCACGCTGTCGGCTGGGCAACGCCGTCACGACCTGCAGATCGCCACCGAGAACGTCGCCGGCGACCTGGTCGACCTGCAAGCCGGCGGCCTGCTGTCGGAGGGCATCGACCCGATCGAAACCGCGATCGCGATCGAGGCAAGCTACGACCGCTTGTGGGCCGAGCTGACCGTGATCGAGGAGTTCAAAGCCGACGAGACATTCCGTGTGGACCAGCGTCTCCGCCGCCTGCACGACCTCGGCTTCGATGCATCCGAACTCGAGCTCGTCAGCACCGCAGGAGGCACCCAGCTGAAACTCGTGCCGCGGGTGGTCGAGCACGGGTTCCATAGTGCGCGTCTGCGAACGCTGACCGGCATCGATGCCGGCGACAACCAGGCTCGTCGCTTGCTGCACGACATCCGCCGCTACGGCGCGACGCTCGAGCAGCGGAACGGGAAACGGGTGCGCGAACCGGTTGCCGCGGCGCGGTGGGTGGACGAGCGTTTCGAGCCGACCATCGCTGCGGTCCCTGCCGATCTGGCCGGCAAGCTGGAGCCTGCCGAGCTGTACCACCAGGTCCTCGAACACCGTTGGTTCCTCTCCGAAGCGGCTGGCTTCGACGTGGGGCTGGCGGAGACGATCGAGGCGTACGTGCGCGATGTGCTCGCCCCCGCCCCCGACGAGCACTTCACGCTCGCACCGCCACCGACGCAAGAGATCCCAGTCGTCCCAGATTCAGGCGGCGCAGATTCAGGCGGCGCAGAATCGGGCGGCGCCGCTCCGGCGAGATGCCGGTGAACGGTACGTGGCCGCTATCGTCGCCGCCGTGACTCGCCGTTTTCTGTTCCGTTCTGGCGCGCTCGTGGTCGCCCTCATCGCGTCCTCCTCGTGCGCCACGTTCGACCGTAACAACGACGCCGCTCGCGTCGGCGGCCAAGCGCTGTCCATCGAACAGATCAGCGCGCTGGTCGGCACCACCGACGACGTCGTCGATGCCGCGGTGGTGCGGGCGCAGCTCACCAAGTGGATCCGCGTCGAACTGCTCGAACAGGCCACCGGCACCACCGACGCGGCGGTTGCCACCACCGCCAACCTCGACGCCCGGCTCGCCGACGCCATCACCTCGCTCGCGTCTCAGACCCCCGACGCTGGACGCGTGCTGTACGAGTCCGGTCCCGCGGTCAGCGGGCTGGTCTGCCTTGCGGCGATAACGGTCGATTCGCCGGAGGCGGCCGAGGTCGCGCTCGCCGACCTCGCCGCCGGCATGTCATTCGCCGATGCTGCGGCCACCCACTCCAATGACCCGGGCCTCGCCGCCAGCGGTGGAGTCGTGCCCAACCAATCGGGCGACGAGTGCTTTCCCGTTGCCGAACTCAACCCGGTCATCACCGACCCGGTTACCGCAGCCGGTGTGGGCAACCCGGTCGTTGTTGATATCGGGGTCGCCGCGGTGGTGATGCTGCGTCCGTTCGCCGAGCTGTCAGCCGAAACGCAGATGGAACTGGCGAGCCAGGAGCTGAACACCACCCGGCTTCCCGAGCTGTTGGCCGAGGTCCGCGTCGTCGTCGATCCGCGCTACGGCGTGTGGAACTCGGCGACGGCCGAAGTCGATCCTCTGGTGGCGTGAACCTGCCGACGATCACTGTCGTCGGGCTCGGCCCCGGCGACGAGCGGTTCATCACCGATCAGACGCGTGCTGCGATCGCCTCGGCGTCGCAGCGCTACCTGCGTACCGCCCAGCATCCTGGTGCGCACCTCGTGACCGATGCCACCTGCTTCGACGACGTGTATGAACACGGCGACTCGTTCACCGATGTCTATGCGACCATCGTCGAGCACCTCGTCGAGGCCGCCGCGGCCCACGGCGACGTGCTCTACGCAGTGCCCGGCTCACCGCTGGTGCTCGAGCAGACCGTGCGCGCCCTGCGTGCCGACTCGCGGGTGCAGCTCGACGTGTTGCCGGCGATGTCGTTCCTCGATCTTGCGTACGCTCGCCTCGGCATCGATCCCGTCGAGACAGGGCTCCGACTGATCGACGGGCACGAGTTCGCCGTCGCCAGCGCCGGCTACGGCGGCCCGATGCTGGTGGCGCACACTCATGCCAATTGGGTGCTCAGCGATATCAAGCTGGCTGTAGAGCATGCCTCCGGCAGCGAGCCGGTCGTCATCTTGCAACGCCTCGGCACCGTCGACGAGTGCGTGACGTCTACGACGTGGTCCGAGCTCGACCGCACCGTGGAGGCCGACCACCTCACATGCATCTACATCCCAGCGCTCGCCGCGCCGGTCGGGGCCGAGCTGGTCCGCTTCCACCTGCTGGCGCGCACGCTGCGCGAACAGTGCCCGTGGGACCGCGAGCAAACGCACCAGAGCCTCGTCAAGTACCTCATCGAGGAGACCTACGAAACCGTCGATGCACTACACGGGCTAGATGATTCCGGCGATGGTTCCGACACTGGTTCCGGCGATGAGGCGCTGATCGAAGAGCTCGGCGATCTGCTGTACCAGATCGAGTTCCACGCCACCATCGCCGAGCAAGAGGGCCGCTTCACGATCGCTGATGTCGCCCGCAGCGTGCACGACAAGTTGGTCCGCCGGCACCCGCATGTGTTCGGCGACGTCGTGGTCGACGGCACCGATGAGGTGGTCAGCAACTGGGACGCGATCAAGCGCACGGAGAAGCAACGCACCAGTGTGTTCGACGGCGTGGCCACATCGCAGCCGTCGCTGTCATATGCATATGCTGTGCAGCGCAAGGCCTCCAAGGTCGGCTTCGATTGGCCCGATGTGCACGGGGCGCTACCGAAGGTGGCCGAGGAGACTGCGGAAGTGATCGAAGCCATCGGCGCTGGTGATGATGCGGCGGTCGAGCACGAGATCGGCGACCTGCTCTTCGCGGTGGTCAACGTGGCCCGCCATCTCGGCGTCGAGCCAGAGGCCTCGCTGCGGGCCGCCACACACAAGTTCCGTCGTCGGTTCGAAGCGGTGGAACGGCTCGCCACCGAACGGGCAATCGCGCTGCACGACACCGACTTGGCCACCCTCGACGAACTGTGGGACTACGTGAAGCGAAGCGAGCGAGGCAGACCGTGAAGCGAAGCGAGGCGTGACGCGTCAGGACATGTTGTGTCGGAACAGGTCGCGTAGCGGGAGGTCTACCCCCAGGGTGCGCATGTTGAGGCGCCGGCAGGAGCGTTCGAACGACGCCATTGCGTTCCATGAGGCGACCACAAGGCCAGCCGGGAACAACAGGCCGAGGCATCCGACCACCACGAGGAACGGTGTCAGGCTCGATTCCTCCTCGAAGAAGCTCAAGAACGTGGTGAGCCCCATCCGGTACGAAACCCACGCGAGCGGCAACCACATCAACTGCGTGAAGTGTCGCGTGGACGCACCGATGCGGGTCGCGGTCGCACGAAACGAGGCCACGACGGCGATGTGCCCGAGCGCAAGCCAAACCAGCCCGGCGACTACCACGGCGTGGGACATGTCGCTGGTGAGATCGGCGCCGACCAGTGAGATGATCGGGCCACCGAGGTAGACGAACGTCGGCAGCCACGGCGAGGTCGACAGCGGCACGATCCGTTCGGCATTGAACGATGCCGACAGGGTCCACCACAGCCACCCGATCGCCGACAAAAAGCTCGAGACCACCAACGACGTTGTGAACCAACGGTTCTCGTCGAGTGGGATCAGGAACCCGCGGCTGTCACCGGTTTCGAATGCGGGTAGCAGCACCACGAGCAGTACTGCGGTGGTAAAGACACCGCCGATGCAACCGAGTGTCACCAGCGCCCGCGGGCCCCGCGTCGGCAGCATCCACACACCCGGGCGACGCGGCGCGACGTCAGCGAAGCGGAACTGGGAGTGAGGATCGGCCTCGACCCCGCGCCACAGATCCGCAGCTGCGGCCAACGATGGCTCGGGCAGCGTCGGTTCCGGCATCGCCGGTGAAGGAGCGTTCGACGCCGGCCCAGTCCCTGCCGGCTCGATTGCTGCCGGCTCGATTGCTGCCGGCTCGTCCGATGCCATCTCAGGTGCAACCGGCGCGGGCGTTGCGGGCGTGGGCGCCGACGGCGTACGGTCCTCTGGCTCGACGAAGTAGCGCACCGTCGTGCCGGCCCAGAGGTCGGTGTCATCGCTGCTGTTCTCGCCTGCTTCGTACGGCAACTGATTCACCATGGCCGTACATCGTCATCGCTACGAGTGATCTTGAAAACGAAACGTTCAGCCGGGTTCGTTCGCTACCGTGAGTCGGCGTATGAGTCAAATCTTGAATGTCATCGGTAGGGAAGTCCTTGATTCACGGGGCAACCCGACGGTCGAGGTCGATGTAGTCGTCGAGGGAGGCGGCATTGGTCGGGCGGCGGTCCCGTCGGGCGCGTCCACTGGCGAGCACGAAGCGGTCGAGTTACGCGACGGCGACGAGCGGTACCTCGGCAAGGGCGTACAGACCGCGGTCGGCCATGTGAACGGCGAGATCGCCGAGCTTTTGCGCGGCATGGATTCTCTCGACCAACGCCTCATCGACACCGAGTTGAACTCCCTTGACGGCACCGCCAACAAGGCCCGCCTCGGAGCGAATGCGATGCTCGGGGCCAG
>JAYURF010000408.1:0-12053 GCA_043756365.1 Acidimicrobiales bacterium | reverse complement strand
CACCCGGAGATCGTTGTGTTGAAGAGCTCGCAGGGCGGGATCGCCGATGTGTGGCACACCGACGTCACCTGGATCGCTTCGCCGCCGCTGTGTTCGGTCTTGCACATGGAACTGCTCCCCGAGCACGGCGGCGACACGATGTGGAGCAACCAGCAGGTCGTCTATGAGGCGCTGTCGGCTCCGATGCGGGACTTGTTGTCGGGGCTCACTGCGATCCACAACGCCGCGGTGTTCGGCCATCCCGAGAACCAAGCCGAGCATCCGGTGGTGCGTACCCACCCGGTCACCGGTCGATCCTCGCTGTACGTCAACCGCCAGTTCACGACGCGCATCCCGCAGCTCAGCAGCGGTGAGAGCGCCGCGATTCTGCAGTACCTGTATGCCTTTTCTGAGCAGCCGCAGTTCAGCTGCCGGCACCGCTGGAGCGAGGGCGACATCGGTGTCTGGGACAACCGCGCGACGCAGCACTACGTGGTCAACGACTACGACGGTGAGCGCGTCATCCACCGCGTCACCATTCTTGGCGATCACCCGGAACCAGCTTTCGACACCACCCGCTGGCCGACGCACCAGCTGCGCCGGCTGAGCGCTGCGGCAGTCGAGATCTAACGATCCCCTGCTCCATCGCCTCTGGCTGTTCGAGCGCAACCACGCCGAAGTGCCGGCCGTCATCATCACCTGGATCGCGAACCACGAAGGCGGCGGACAGCGCAACGGACGTGTCTCGCCAACTAGCTTCGGGTGTCGCGCACGTCGAGGAGATCGCAACATGGGGGCACGTTCGGGTGAGGAGTTTTTGGAAGGGCTGCGGACCCGCGAACGCGAGGTGTGGCTCGGGCCTGAGCGGGTCGACGACGTCACCGAGCATCCTGCTTTTTCCGGGCCGGCACGTTCGATCGCCGCGGTGTTCGACCGCCAATTCGAGTTCCCCGACGACTGCTTGATGCCCGATCCCGAAACCGGCGAATCGATCAACGTCAGCCACATCATCCCGCAGTGCAAGGACGACCTGCTGCGCCGTCAGCCGGGCCTGTTGCGGATCAGCGAGGCCACGGTCGGACTGATGGGTCGCACCCCCGACTACATGAACGTCACGTTCGCAGGCTTCGCTGGCGAGGGTCGGCTCTGGTCGGGCAGCGAGGGGCCGGGCAGCAGCGGGCCGAACGAGCAGGGCTACGCCAACCTCGTTGCGTTCCAGCGTCACATCGCCCGCAACGACATCTCGTTGACCCACACCATCGTCCATCCGAACGTCGACAAGGTGAACGACAACTTCGTCGATAACCCGGTGCCACTGCACAAGACCGCCGATACAGAGCATGGCATCATCGTCAACGGGGCCAAGATCCTGGCGACACTCGCTCCCTTCGCCGACGAGATCGCGGTGTACCCGGGAGTTCCGTTCAAGCCGGGCGCAGACCCGCGTTACGCACTGTCGTTCTCGATTCCGATGGACACGCCCGGCTTGGTGTTCCTGTGCCGGGACAGCACCACGGTCGCCGGGGGCGACCCGTTCGACCGCCCGCTGTCATCACGCTTCGACGAGCAGGACGCGTTCGTCATCTTCGACCACGTCGAGGTGCCCCGCGACCGGGTGTTCATCGACGCAAATCTCGACATCCACAACGTGGTGATGAGCAATGCGTGGTTCCCGAACGTCATGCAGCAGACAACTACTCGGGCGATCACGAAGCTGGAGTTCGCGTACGGCCTGGCATCGAAGTTGGCCGAGACGCTCAACGATCAATCGCCGACCACGATGGAGGCGCTCGGCGAGATCTACTGCTACATCGAAGTCGCCCGGAGCGCGCTCGAACTGTCGATCGAACGGTCGCACGAACGCCCCGGCGGGGGATGGTTTCCCGAGGGCCGTCCGCTGCACCCGATGCGCGCGTTGCTCGCGGATTGGTTCCCGCGCGTCAACGAGATCATCGTCCGCATCGGCAGCCACAACCTGCTCGCAGCACCGAGCCGAGGAATGCTCGATGATCCTCGCGTTGGTGCTCTCGCCGAGCAGTACCTGCACGGGGCAGACGGTGTTGATGCCAACGAACGGGCGGCGTTGTTCCGGCTGGCGTGGGACTTCGTCGGAAGCGGTTTCGGTGCTCGGGCGGCGTTGTACGAGCGGTACTACCTCGCCTCGGCGCCCACCACCCGGATCAGCATGCACACCCGCTATGCCGACCGCACCCGCCCCTACGACCTTGTCCGGCGGATGATTGACACCATCGACCAGCCCGCCGTCGGGCCCTGACCGCTACGTTCGTTCTGGTCACGCCATCCCGGCGCTGAGCCGGAATCTCGTGACCAGAACGAAAGGGATGCGATGAAAACCAAGATCACCGACCAACTGGGCATCGAGTTCCCGGTCCTTGCCTTCAGTCACTGCCGTGATGTCGTCGCCGCGGTCACCAAGGCCGGAGGATTCGGGGTGCTCGGCGCGGTTGCCCACTCGCCTGCGCAGCTCGAGATCGACCTCGCCTGGATCGATGCCGAGGTGCGCGGCAAGCCGTATGGCGTGGATCTGCTGCTGCCGGAGAAGTACATCGGTGCCGACGAGGGCGGCCTCGACCGGGGATCCTTGCGCCAGTTGCTCCCAGCCGCACAGCAGGCTTTCGTCGACGACATCCTCGCCCGCTACCTGGTGCCCGAGCTTCCGGAAGGCGAACGGGGGCAGGGGATGGGCATGAACGTGTCGCCCAAGGGCTACGAGCCGCTGCTCGAAGTCACCTTCAACCACCCGATCCGGCTGATCGCGTCGGCGCTTGGCCCGCCGCCGCCGGAACTGATCGAGCAAGCCCGGTCGCGCGGTGTGTTGGTCGCGGCTCTGGCCGGTACCACCGAACACGCCCGCCGCCACGCTGCGGCAGGTGCCGACATCATCGTCGCCCAGGGCACCGAAGCAGGTGGGCACACCGGGCAGGTGTCGACAATGGTGCTCGTGCCCGAAGTGGTCGATGCGGTTGCACCGCTGCCCGTGCTGGCCGCCGGTGGGATTGCCAACGGACGGCATTTCGCCGCCGCTCTTGCGCTTGGCGCGGCCGGCGTGTGGACGGGTTCGGTGTGGCTGACCACAGCGGAGGCCGAGACCAACCCGGCCGTCAAGCAGAAGTTCCTCGAAGCGACCTCAAGCGACACGGTGCGGTCGAAGTCGATCACCGGCAAGCCGGCGCGGATGCTGCGCACCAAGTGGACCGACGAGTGGGATCGCGCTGACGGGCCGGGGCCGCTCCCGATGCCTTTGCAGCCGATGCTCGTCGGCGAGGCGCTGAGCCGAATCAACCGGGCATCACACCATGCCGGGTCCGGCGCGCAGGAACTGGCCACCTACTTCGTCGGTCAGGTGATCGGCTCGATCGACCGCGTCCGCCCGTCGGCACAGGTGGTGCTCGATATGGTCGACGAGATGATCGACGCGATCCGATCCCTCGACGCCCTCCTCGAGGACTGAACCCGTCACCGGCGTGCCGGCAGGCACCGATCAGGCAGGCACTTCTAGCGAGGCGCTCCACACTGTCGGCCGACGTGTTTCCCCGCTCCGGCGGAACCACCCCTCGGCCTGCAGTACCGGGCCTCCGGTCGGTGCGCATCGTCCGTGCTGGTCGACCACGAACTCCCATTCTTGGTCGTCGACGCGGAACGAGGCGTGCACGGGCAGTCCATCGTGCATCGTCACCGTGCCACTTACGTGTGTGGCGATGTCGACGGCTCCGTTGGATGCCGAGCGGATACCGAAGCCGAAGCGATCAGGCCCGAACGCGGCGTGTCCCGATTCCGCATTGCCGTCGTCATAGAGCGTCGCCCAGGTGCACCATGCCTGCGAGCGGTGATGTGCGGTGATCGGATCGTCGACGTAGTTGCGTCGGCCAGCGTCGAGGAACACATCGTCGATGCCAACGATGCCGCGCACCGCAACACTGTCGAAGTGGCCGTCGACGATGAACAGCCGCGACACGTACAGCATCGAGCCGTCGGGATCGGGCAGGTACCACTGCAGTCCTTGGCTGACGTCGTTGCCCGCGACGTGCAAGATCGCGCCTTCGCTCCAGTCGACCCGCTCCGGTCCAAGCGTGCATTCCATCGGCTGGTCCCCGCCGTCGGCATCGGCTTCGAAGCGCGTCAAGTCGCAATCGGCGACGACTGCCACGCTCGTTGTGCAGGCGGAGCGAAACGAAAGGTCGTGGCGGTCAAGCCCGTTGGCGCCGAGCGACGACCGGGTCGACAGCCGGGTTGGCGATGCCCCAGATTGACTTCGCCGACGCATCACCGAGTACAGGTTCTCGTCGGCGTCGCGCAACGTGCCGTACAGGTAGGTCGACTCGCGGGTCAGCCCGAAGGCCGGCGCAGCGGAGATCAATTGGTGCGGGTCGCCGTCGTGCGCGCCACCGATGACCGCACCGCCGAATCCACCGCGGCGGGGATGAACGAGCGGATCGGTCAACGTGCCGACCAGCCGCCGTCGACGGCGAGGAGGTGGCCGGTCATCAATGACGATGCATCCGAGCACAGCCACAGCACGGCCTCGGCAACTTCTTCGGCGAGGCCGTAGCGCCCGATTGGCATCAGCTTCTTGGCCGCTTCGTAGCCGGCCGGATTCGTGGTGGCGACCTCCTCCATCATCGCAGTGAGGATCACACCGGGGCACACTGCGTTGATGCGAATGTTGCGCTTGGCGTACTCGAGTGCTGCGGTCTTGGTCATTCCAGCCACCGCGTGCTTACTCGCGGTGTAGGCGGCATCCGCCGCCGAACCCTTCAGCGCGGCCTCCGACGCAGTGTTCACGATCACCCCGTGGCCCTGTTCCAACATCACCCGCAGCTCGGCCTGCATGCACAGGAAGGTCCCCCGCGTGTTTACCAGCATGATGCGGTCGAAATCGGCGACCGGGTAATCGGCCAGCCGGCGTTGCGAACCCAAGATGCCGGCGTTGTTGTGGGCGAAGTCGAGCCGTCCGAACCGGCCCATGGTCAGCGCCACCATCTCGTCTACCTGTGCCTCGTCGGAGATATCGCATGCGCATGCCACCGCAATGCCGCCCGCTGCCACGACTCGTCGCGCCGTCTCGTCGGCGGCTGCGGAGTCGACATCGGCGACGACCACGCCGGCGCCATCGGCGGCGAGGCGCACAGCGGTCGCCCGCCCGATCCCTGAGCCTGCACCGGTGACGAGCCCGGCCCGTCCAGCGAGCCCGGTCATCGGTCGACCGGGCTGTCGGACCGTTCGACGATGCGCTGCATCCACGGACCGCGACCGGTGTCCCAGGTGATCTCGTAGGCGCCGACGAGGCGGCTGAAGATCTCGACGCTGATGTAGCCCTCGGCACCGGCAACGCTCGGCCCATACATCTGGTTCGGCTCGGCGGTCATCACCGAACCCGGTTCGGCAACGGTGCCGTGTTCGTCGGTGAGCGAGCCTTCGATCAGGACCTCGAAACGGTGGCAATCGTGGGAATGACGGGGCAGCACGTAGCCCGGTGGCGCCCGGAAGACCACTGCGGTCGGTGCTTCGGGATCGTATGGATCGCCAAGCACGAACATCCGGTAGGCCATGCCTTCAATGACCCCGCAACCATCGACCAGCGGCTGCAGGTAGGTGGCCGGCACGTGATTCCAGAAGCTGTCGTCGTGGATCGACAACAGGGTGACGCCCCGCTCGACGTTGCCTGACTGCGGCGGCGCTGTGCCCGACACGGGCAGGTCGGAAACTGCCCCGTCGGCGGACTGTGCGGCGGCGTCCTCATCGATCTTGTTGGTCTTGCGTGGGCCGCAGCGGCTATCCCAAAACAGTTCGTAGGTGCCGAGCATCGAGCCGAACAACTCCAGCACGATGTATCCCTCGCTCGTCGCGAGGTGCGGGCCGTACATCTCCATGTGGTGGGCGATCATGATGTCGCCGGCCCGGTAGTCGTGGCCGGTGGCATCGGTGAACGAACCTGCGAGCACCACCTCGAAGCGCTCGCAGTCGTGGCAGTGACGCGGGAACGTGTGCTCGCCGCCCGCTTTGATCACCACCACGCCGGGTGTCTCCAGGTGGTGTGGATCGCCGAGGGCAAAGATCGATGTCGGCAGTCCGTTACTCCGACCCTGCTCGACCAGGGTGCGCAGATACTCGGCGGGAACCTGGTCCCAGAAGGTGTCGTGATGAATGCTGCCTGTCATATCAGGACCCACGATGCCACGTTCACCTTGCCCGTCACCAGGCCCGTTACCATGCCTGTCACCAGACGAGGGCGAGTTGATCGAGGCCGGCCGCTCCGCCGACGTGTTGGGTGATGACCGCATCGTCGGCGATCGCAAAGTTGGCGATGACGCGCAACCATTCGTCGACTGCGACGCGCAACTCCATCCGCGCGAGCGGCGCGCCGACGCAGCGATGGATCCCGGCTCCGAAGGCGATGTGCCGGTTGGGTTGGCGGTCGGGCACGAACTGATCGGCGTCGGCGAACTGGCGCGGATCGCGGTTTGCGCCGGTCGTCGAGAGCACGATCCGGTCGCCGCCGCGCATCGGGCATTCGGCGAACTCGACGTCGTCGCGCACAACCCGCGACGTCGCCACTGTCGAGTAGTAGCGAAGGCACTCATCGACGAACGCATCGATTCGGCCCGGGTCGTCGATGAGCAGTCGGCGGTGCTCGGGATGGGTGGCCAGATGCCGGAATGTGTAGCCGAGCGTCCCCGCCGTGGTGTCCATCCCCGCGATGTACAACAGGAAGCACATCTCGCGCACTTCGGCGTCGGTGACCGGCCGGCCGTCCACCTCACCGACGAGCAACCGGCTGATGACGTCGTCGGTCGGTTGGCTGCGACGGCTGGTGATCTGATCGCCGAGGTAGCGATAGATCGTACGCGACGCGTCCTTGCGGATTGCGCCGGTCGGGTCCTGTGCGTTCGAGGTGTGCAGCAGCGCCTTGGCCCACCCGAGGAACGTGTCGGCTTGTTCCACCGGCAGGCCGAGCAACGCCATGAACACGCTCGACGGGAGCCGGTGAGCGAACCGGTCGATGAAGTCGCCACCGTTCGATTCGGCCAGTTCGGCGGCCATCGCCCGGGCCAGGATGCGAACGTCGGGTTCCATGGCGGCTACGGCGCGGGCGCTGAACAGCGGGTTGAGTAGCACCCGGTACTTGGTGTGGTTCGGCGGGTCGACCTGGGCCGGGATCCACTGGTGGGTGTCGTCGACGTTGTAGTTGACCTGGGCGCTGGAGAACAGGTCGTGGTGCTGGAAGCCGGCCTGCACGTCGTCGAAGCGGGTGAGGTACCACAGCGTCCAGGGCATGGCATCACTACGAAACGCCCGCGACCCCTCGCGCAGCTCGTCCCACACGTATGGGTGACCATCGATCACCGTGGCGTCGGTGCCATGGTCGAAGCCGCGTCGCCAGGGGACTTCGGCGGCAATCATCGAGGCCCTACCGGGTTGGTCATGCGCCGAGACATCGCTGACAAATGTACATCTGTGCCACGATTCCGCCCGGGGAATCCGCACGCGCGGGCAGACAGGGAGACGTACATGGGCAAGCCGACGTTCGGCATCTTCGATCACATCGAGGACATTCCGGGGACACCCACGCCGCAGTTGCTGAAGGACCGGCTCGACTTCGTCAAGATGGCCGACGAGGCCGGGTTCGCGGGGTTCCATCTGGCCGAGCACCACGGCTCGGATCTGTGCATGGCCCCGAACCAGGAGGTGTTCATCGCCGCCGCGTCACAGGTCACCAAGAACATCCGGCTCGGTCCGATGGTCAAGCTGCTGCCGCTGCATCATCCGGTGCGGATCATCGAGGACATGTGCGTCATCGACAACCTCACCAATGGTCGGCTCGACTTCGGTGTCGGCAGGGGAGTGGCGCCGATCGAGCACTACTGGTTCGGCAGCAACTGGCCCGAATCCACCGCCCGTTTCGTCGACACCCTGGGGATCATGTGCGATGCGTTCGCGACAGGACACGTCAGTAGCGAGAACTCCAAGTTCTACGACTTCCCGACGATCCCGATGTCGACCAAGCCGGTGCAAGACCCGATCCCGTTCTGGTATCCGGGGAGCCCGGTGATGGCCGGTCGGCATGGGATGAGCCTGATGTGGCCGGGCCCGATCGATCAGGCGACCCACGACGTGTACGTCGAGACGTGGCATGCCCACAAGGGCGACACGCATCGGGTTGATGGGCCGAACTCGGTGCCGCGGGTGGGGATCACGATGGTGTTGGCGATCTCGCCGAACGAGTCGAAGGCGCTCGAGATCGCCCGCCGCGGCCTGACCGGGCTGCTCCGCCGTGCGCACAACGTGCATCGCCATGATCACGACGTGCTGCCCGAGGACGAGTGCGACGCCGCACTCGGGCCGTTGCGGCGGATCACCGACAACATCGAGGCGGCAATCAACGCTGGTGCGGGTACTGCCTCGCAGATCACCGACCGCTTCGGAGGGTTGCTCGCCTCGGGTTTGACCGACTACATCGTGTTGCAGATCCCCGTCGGCGACATGACCCTCGCCGAAGCCAAGGACACGATGAACGTGTTCTGCAGCGAGGTCAAGCCAGCCCTCGAAGCCGCCGCCTGATCGCTTCGAAGCGGACGTGGAGGAGGTCAGCCGCCGTTGCCTGGCTGACGCACTCCGGCCGTCGGCCGGGTGACATTGCCTGGGGCGGTATCCGAGCCGAGATCGAAGTGGGCTCGGGTTCGGCACACTGTAGGGGTGTCCTCGGCTCGTCAGCTCGCCCTGCAGTGTTTGCAACGCATCGATCACGAAGGGGCGTATGCGAACCTGGTGGTGCCGGCGGTGCTCGCTTCATCGAAGCTCGAAACGCGCGATCGTGGGTTCGTCACCGAGTTGGTCTACGGCACCACGCGCATGCGTAGGGCCTGCGATGCGGTGATCGACCGGTTCATTCTCACTGAACCTGAACCGGCCGTGAGGACGGTGCTGCGGCTGGGTGCGTATCAGCTGCAGTTTGCCGGTGTCCGCCCCCACGCTGCCGTTGGCGAGACGGTGGCATTGGCCCCGAAACGGGTTCGTGGTTTCGTCAACGCGATCCTGCGCAACGTGGCCCGCACGCCGATGGTGTGGCCCGATCAGGCCACCACGTTGAGCTATCCGCAGTGGATGTTCGAGCGACTGGTGGCGGAGCTCGGCGACGAAGCCGTACCGGCAATGGAGCGGATGAACCAGCCGCCTCCGGTGACGACGCGCGATGACGGGTACGTACAAGATCGTGCCTCGCAATGGGTTGCCGCAGCGGTCAGCGCGCTGCCGGGCGAACGGGTGCTCGACCTGTGCGCGGCGCCGGGCGGGAAGGCCACGGCGATGGCGGCGCGGGGCGGTACGGACGGAGCGTTCGTCGTGGCTGTCGACGTTGCTGCCAGCCGGGCCGGGCTGATTTCTTCGAACGCGCTGCGGCTCGACGCTTCGGTATCGACTGTGGTTGCCGATGGTCGCAGAGCGCCGTTGCGGCTGGGCGCGTTCGATCGGGTGCTGCTCGATGCTCCGTGCTCTGGCCTCGGTGCGCTGCGCCGCCGCCCCGACTCTCGCTGGCGGATCACCGTTGCCGACATCGACGAACTGGTCGCCCTGCAGCGGGAGTTGCTGGCCGCATCGGCGTCGCTTGTCCGGATCGGTGGTGTCCTCGTCTACAGCGTGTGCACGTTGACCGCTGCCGAATCGATCGACCATCCGGTGCCTGACGGCTACGACGTCGACGACCGGGTTCCGGACGGCACCTGGGAGAGGTTCGGCCATGGCTGGCGGGTGTTGCCGCACCACGACGACACCGACGGCATGGTGTTGATTCGCTACCGTCGACGGTCATGAGCGAACCCGTCCAGCAGGCCAAGGTGTTGACCGTCAGCGATGGGGTGGTCCACGGCACCCGTGACGATGCCAGCGGTCGCGCCCTGGTGGCGCAGCTCACTGAGTACGGTTTCGATGTCGTCGAGCATCGGGTCACCGCTGACGGCAGCGAAGCGGTTGCACAGGTGCTCACCGCGATGAGCGCCGGTTTTACCGGTGTGATCGTGTCAACAGGGGGCACCGGGTTCGCGCCCCGCGATCAGACACCGGAGGGCACCCGTCAGGTGATCGAGCGCGAGGCCCCCGGGTTGGCCGAGGCGATGCGGCTGATCAGCCCGCTCGGACGGTTGTCGCGCGGTGTGGTCGGCATCGTTGGCCAGGCGATCGTGTGTAACACGCCCGGCTCGCCGAAGGGCTGCGTCGAGCAACTCGGAGCGATCATCGACGTACTGCCGCACGCGTTGCGGCTGCTCAACTCCGAGCCGACGAGCCACTGACCGAAATCGAGTGTCGGCGTAGGGGCCGGTCACAGATAGCGTGCGGCATCGTGCTGCGCCTCGTGTTGCCCAAAGGTTCGTTGGAGCGGGCGACGCTGGAGTTGTTCGAGGCCGCCGACCTTCCGGTGATCCGCTCGTCAGGGATCGACTACAAGGCGACCATCGACGATCCGCGCATCGCCGAGGTGCGCATCCTGCGCCCGCAGGAGATCGCCGCCTACGTCGCCGAAGGCCTGTTCGACATCGGCATCACCGGGCGCGACTGGGTGGAGGAGACCGCGAGCGACGTCGAGAGCCTCGGCGAACTGCGCTATTCGAAGGCCACGTCCTTGCCAATCCAGGTGGTGGTGGCTGTCGCCGGCGATTCGCCGGTGCAGCGCGTTGAGGACTTGCCGCACGGTCTGAGGGTCAGTACCGAGTACCCCGAGCTGACCCGGCGGTTTTTCGCCGAGCGTGGTATCGAAGCCGACATCCGGCTGTCCTACGGTGCCAGCGAAGCGAAGATCCCCGACATTGCCGACTGCATCGTCGACATCACCGAAACAGGTCGGGCGCTGCGAGCCGCTGGTCTGCGGATCATTGACACGATCCTGATCAGCTACACCGAGGTGATCGCCAACCGGACCGCCTGTGCCGATCCGGCCAAGCGCCACGCGATGAACCAGCTGATGACGTTGCTCAACGGCACCCTCGACGCTCGCGGGAAGGTGCTGGTCAAGCTGAACGTCAGCACAGAACAGTTCGACGCGGTGCTCGCGCTGGTGCCGGCGCTGAAAGCGCCGACGGTGAGCGAGCTCGCCGGCGGGGGAGGGTTCGCCATCGAAACCGTCGTTGCCAAGAATCAGATCAACACGCTCATTCCGGCGCTGAAGGATGCCGGGGCGTCGGGCATCCTCGAGCTACCGATTTCCAAGATCATCCCGTGAACATCGAGATCAGGTCGTGAACGCCCGGGCCCTTCGCGGTGTGGTTTCGGACTTCGATGGGCCGGTCGGCCTCGGCGAGATCACGGCCGCTGACGGCACCGTGTACCCGTTCCATTGCATTGCCATCGCCGACGGGTCGCGCTCGATCGATGTGGGTACGGCCGTGTCATTCGACCTGCTGGCCAAGCTCGGCCGCTACGAGGCCACGGCGATCCAGTCGGCGTGAACGAGCGCGACGAGCGGATCGTGCAGGTGATCCGTTCGCTACGCGCCGGTGATGCGGCATCCTACGGAGATATCGCCGCCGACGCCGGGTATCCAAAGCTCTCCCGTCTGGTCGGCCGGCTCCTGTCAACGAACGACGACCCCGATCTGCCGTGGTGGCGTGTGGTCAACTCTGCCGGGCGGTTGGTTCCCGGCCACGAACGAGAGCAGGCCGAACGGCTGCGCGCGGAGGGCGTTGAAGTGCGCAACGAGCGGGTGGTGCAGGCTCGGAGCGGGCGCTTTGCCCGGCGGCCCAACGCCTCAGGCGCGTGAGCTTCTGATCTGCACGAACGCGAGGCGGATGTTGGCCAGCGCGTCACGCATCGTGGCCGCTTCTGGACCGAGTCGATCGCCAAGCCCTTCCACCACGCACGCCAATGCATCAATCGACAATGCGGCCTGGCCGAGATCGGGGGAGGGGGCCCCGAGATGGATGGCGGCCAGCTCGTACAGGCCCATCACGTGGTTGGTGATGACGACCTCGGCCGGAGCATCGAGCAGGCGTCGGCGGGCGCCTTCGATGGCGTGCTGGGCGTCGTCGAGCCGGTTCCCGAGCTCCTCGTCGTGGTCATGGTCGGGT
>JAYURF010000407.1:0-4121 GCA_043756365.1 Acidimicrobiales bacterium | reverse complement strand
GGGCGCAGGAATGTCAGGGATGCCCAACATGCCAGGGATGCCGGGGATGCCAAGTGGGTTTCCCGGGCGGAACTAGGTAACCTCAGCCGGTTCGTTTCTCAAGGAGTGCAGTTTCGTATGGCAGTCAAGCTTCGCCTCACCCGGGTCGGCAAGAAGAAGCAACCGCAGTATCGCGTGGTTGCTGCAGATAGCCGTGCAGCCCGCGATGGCCGTTTCATCCAGATCATCGGTACCTACAACCCGCGTACCGATCCGTCGACGGTCAACATCGACTCCGACAAGGCCGTGAAGTGGTTGATGGATGGCGCGCAGCCGACCGACCGGGTGCGCAAGCTGCTCGAGGTCACCGGTGCCTGGGAGGCGTTTACCGCCGCCAAGGCTGCCCGGTGAGCGACGACGTTGTCGACAACGACGCTGGCTCGGACGACTCGGCCCCCGCGCCGATCGCGACGGCAGTTCTCCATCACGTCGTTCGCTCGATCGTCGATGATCCCGATGCGGTGCGCGTCGAAGCCGCCGAGGGTCGCAACCGGGTCCGCCTGGAAGTGCGCGTCGGTGACGGCGATCTCGGTCGGGTGATCGGCCGCCGGGGCCGTACGGCGCAGAGCATCCGCACAGTGGTGCGCGCTGCGGCGTCGCGTGACGGCGTCGAAGTCGATGTCGACTTCGCCGACTGAACCAGGTGCCAGACGCCCCAGGTAGTCAGCCTGCCGGTTCTGATGTTGCGGGACTGCTCGAGGTTGGCCGGATCGGCCGCGCACACGGGGTGAAGGGGGCGGTGTACGTGTCGCTCACATCCGATCGCGACGAACGCCTGGTCATCGGAGCGGAGTTGTTCGATGGTCGCGCCTGGTTGCGGGTGGTGTCGTCACGACCGCAACCGCAGCGTAAGTGGGTGGTCCAGTTCGACGGCATCGCCGATCGCAACGCGGCCGAGTTGCTCACCGGTCGCCAGTTGTTCGCCGCGCCAGTCGCCGACAACGAGGCGCTGTGGGTGCACGAACTGATCGGGGCCCGCGTGATCGACGCGGCAGGTATCGAGCGTGGGGTCTGCGTGTCAGTGGTCGACAACCCGGCGCACGACATCCTCGAACTGGACTCCGGTCACCTCGTGCCGGTCACGTTCGTCGTCTCGCTCGCTGACGGTGTGATCATCGTCGCCGCACCCGACGGTCTGTTCGACCTGCTCGACTGACGGCGTTCATGCGCTGACGCCTGCGTCTGCTTGCACGGGGAAGGGGTCGTCGACGTGGACCACCGCATCGGTGTTCAGCGGTCCGTACAGGTGCGGGAACGGACCGGGCGCGTCGCCGACGACTTCGTACACGAGCGGGGCGGTGAGCTTGGCCTCGTCGATGTGCAACAGCACGAGGTCGTCGGCGTCGCGGTAGAACCGATCGTGCACCCCCGCCACCTGAGCATCGGTGCTGAGGTGGATGAACCCCTCGTCGGCGAGCTCGCGGCCGATGGTGCTGGCGATGTAGTTGCCGTCGGCGCGTGCCTGCAACCAGCGCGAGCGATCGGCGATGTGGAAGATCATCGGGTCAGTCTGGCACTCGATGGTTCCGTACGACGTCGAGAAGTTTTCACCGTGAGGTGAGCCGCATGGGTCCGTATGCTTGCCTGTCGTGCGGATCGACGTGTTCACCATCTTCCCCGATGTGGTCGACCACTTCTGTGCCGAGAGCCTGCTCGGCAAGGCACGCCGGGCCGAACTGCTCGACCTGCGGTTGCACGACCTGCGTGAGCACACGACCGACGTGCACCGCAGCATCGACGATGCGCCCTTCGGTGGTGGCGCAGGGATGGTCATCCGGCCGGAGCCGGTGTTTGCCTCGGTCGAAGCGGTCGATCCGCCACGACCGCTGTTGCTGCTCGGCCCGGGCGGCCTCCGGTTCGACCAGGCGGTGGCCAACGAGTTGGCGGCAGGTGGCGGCTTCAGCTTGCTGTGCGGGCGGTACGAGGGTGTCGACCACCGCGTCCGAGAGCATCTCGTCGACGGCGAACTGAGCGTCGGTGACGTGGTGCTCAGTGGTGGCGAAGTGGCGGCCTGCCTGGTGATCGAGGCCGTCACGCGCCTGCTGCCGGGGGCGATGGGCAACGCCGCGAGCCCGGAGTCCGAGAGCTTCGGCGCCACCGGAATGCTCGAGGAACCGCATTTCACCCGGCCCGCGGAGTTTCGCGGATGGGCGGTCCCGGAGGTGTTGCGCGGCGGCGACCACGCCAAGGTAGCGAGGTGGCGGCGAGCCCAAGCGCTGCACCGCACGCTGCGCGACCGGCCCGACCTGATCGAAACTGCTGGCGGCATCGGCGATAGTGACCGGCGACTGTTGGAAGAGTTCCCTCCGGTCACCTATCCTGAGTCGTTCCGTTTTGGAGCCGCTCCGTAATTGGCCGCTGGCCACCCACCACAGCCACCCCATCACAGGATGTTCGCGCCATGAAGTCCACCGATCTCGTCGACAACCAGAATCTCCGCACCGATCTCCCCGAGTTCGGTCCCGGCGACGAGGTGAAGGTGCACGTCAAGGTGGTCGAGGGCAACAAGGAGCGGGTCCAGGTTTTCCAGGGCAACATCCTGCGCCGCCAGGGCAGCGGCATTGCCGAGACCTACACGGTGCGCAAGATCAGCTACGGCGTCGGTGTCGAGCGGACGTTCCCGCTGCACGCCCCGACGGTGGTCAAGCTCGAGGTGCTGCGCAAGGGTGATGTTCGCCGGGCCAAGCTGTACTACCTGCGTGACCGCTCGGGCAAGGCTGCCAAGATCAAGGAAAAGCGCGTCCGCTGATTCGTCAGCGTTTCGCTGTCTCGGTGCGGACTGAGCACCCACGTTGAGCTCCGACGATCTCGAGAACTTCGAGGCCGAGCGGGAGCTCCAGCTCGCGCAGGAGTACCAGGACGTCTCGGCCATGTTCCGGTACGCCGTGGAGACTGAGCGCCGGTTCTATCTGGCGAACGATGTCACGGTGACCGTTACCGGTGATTCCGCTCGCCCCGTGATCGAGGTGGAATTGAGCGACGCATGGGTGTGGGACATGTACCGGAAGACCCGTTTCGTTCCGAAGGTGAGGGTGTTGACGTTCAAAGACGTCAACGTCGAGGAGCTCCCCCCGGCCGATCTGGCGATCTAGATCCGCGCAGGCCGGCCGCGCACGACCTGTCGAAGGTGGCCCGCGGGCGCTGGGGTGAGGACCTCGCCCAGCGCTGGTACGCCGAGCGCGGTTACGAGGTGCTCGACCGGAACTGGCGCTGCGCCGGCGGTGAGATCGATCTCGTGGTGCGCACTGCGATGACCGTGGTGTTCGTCGAGGTCAAGGCGCGGGCCTCGAATCGCTTCGGTGAGGCCTCGGCCGCGGTAGACGGTCGCAAGCAGCAGCGGGTCCGCCTCGCCGGGTTGCGGTGGCTCACAACGCATCCCGAACACCACGGCGACCTCCGCTTCGATGTCGTCGCGGTCACCGGCACCAAGCTCGAAGTGATCGAAGCTGCCTATTGACGCCGCGCCATCGGCCCACGCTGTACCGAGCCGACGAGTTCAGCCACATCGAGCAGTCGGTTGGCGTAGCCCCATTCGTTGTCGTACCAGCCGAGCACCTTGACGCCGTTGCGTTGCACCATGGTGTCGCATAGCGACAGCAGGCACGACTCGCGCCGGCCGACGATGTCGGAACTGACGAGGGGCACGTCGGTCACGCTGAGCACACCGGCGAGCATGTCGTCGGCGGCCGCCTCGGCGAACGCCGCGTTGACCTCGTCGCGACCGGCAGACCGTTCGAGCGTACAGACGAGATCGGTGATCGACCCGCACGACACGGGCACCCGAAAGGCAATGCCGTCGAGGCGACCGTCGAGCTCGGGTAGCACCTGGCCGATCGCGCGGGCTGCACCGGTGGACGATGGCACGATGTTCTGCGCCGCCGCGCGCGAGCGGCGCAGGTCGCGGGTGTGGCCGTGGTGGGGGAGGTCGAGCAGGTTCTGGTCGTTGGTGTACGCGTGCACGGTGCTCATGAAGCCCGACTCGATTCCGAAGCGGCGATGGAGCACGGATGCCATCACTGCAAGGCAGTTCGTGGTGCACGAGGCATTCGACACCACGATGTGACGGGATGGATCGAACTCAC
>JAYURF010000406.1:0-1524 GCA_043756365.1 Acidimicrobiales bacterium | reverse complement strand
TGACCTCGCCCGTCCCGTAGCGGGTGGTCCATCCGGGCGAGCCGCTGAACGGATCGTCAAAGCCGAGCGCCACACCGGCGGTCATCGACGACGAGATCGGGACCATGCTCATGTTCTGCACCCCTCCGGCGACGACCAGATCCATCGTGCCGCTCATCACCGCCTGCGCCGCGAAGTGCACCGACTGCTGAGCCGAGCCGCACTGGCGGTCGATCGTGGTCCCCGGAACGTGCTCGGGGAGGCCGGCGGCGAGCCAGCACGTTCGGGCGATGCACCCGGACTGCGGGCCCACGGAGTCGACGTTGCCGAAGATCACATCGTCGATCGCTGCCGGGTCGACCCCGGTGCGGTCCATCAGCGCCTGGATGCTGTGCGCGCCAAGATCCGCGGGATGAATGGCGGACAGCGACCCACCGCGCTTGCCGACAGGGGTACGAACTGCGTCAACGATAAAGGCTTCAGGCATGCACCTGACGCTATCCCGGCACCGCCCGCCAGCCGAATGCCGAGCGATCACCGAGCGATCACCGAGCGGCAACTGTGTCGCTTCGGACACGCTCAACCTGTCGAGACCGACAAAGTTCGCACGGGCTCAGTGCCGGGCCGGAGCCGATCAGCAACTTTGTCGGCGCGCACACGCTCAACCTGTCGAGACCGACAAAGTTCGCATGGACCCAGTGCCGGGGCCGGACCGGAACCGAAGCCGGGCAGAATCTGACACACCGTCAGAAATGAGCGTATCCTTGGCCGATGCGAGATCTGCCCAAGATCATCTCGGTCGATGATCACGTGCTCGAACCGGCAACAGTGTGGTCCGATCGGCTCCCTGCCAAGTACCGCGACGTGGGTCCGCGCATCGTCCGCGCCCCGGTGAAGTCGATCGAGTTCATCGGCGGCAAGTTCACCGCGGTGCCCGGCAACCCGGGCGATCCCGGTGATCCAGTCGACTGGTGGTTCTACGAAGACCTCCGCCGACCGCTGCTGCGCCTCGACTCCGCCGTCGGCTTCGCCCGTGAGGACATCACGTTGAAGGGCATCACCTACGACGACATGCGCCCCGGCTCGTTCCTGGTTCCCGACCGCCTCAGCGACATGGACATCAACCACGTCGAGGCGTCGCTGTGCTTCCCAACGATGCCGCGGTTTTGCGGACAGACGTTCACCGAAGCAACGGACAAGGATCTCGCCTTGCTGTGCGTGCGCGCGTACAACGACTGGATGGTCGACGAGTGGTGCGCGCCGTCGGGTGGGCGGCTGATCCCGTTGATCATCGTCCCACTGTGGGACCCGGTGCTCGCCGCGGCCGAGGTGCGCCGCAATGCCGAACGCGGCGTGCACGCGATGTGCTTCAGCGAGATCCCACCCAACCTCGGTTTGCCCAGCATCCACGACGCAGACGGTTACTGGCTTCCGCTGTTCGAGGCGTGCAACGAGGCCAAGGTCACCATCAACATGCACATCGGCTCGGGATCGAAGATGCCATCCACGTCTGCCGATGCTCCCCCGGCGGTGGGTTCCACACTC
>JAYURF010000405.1:0-4122 GCA_043756365.1 Acidimicrobiales bacterium | reverse complement strand
ACGCTGCCTGTGCCGGTGCCCGCCGGTTCGGCCGCCGTGGGTGCGCTCGTTGTCATCGCCGATGGTGTCGGTGTCACGTCCGACGGGTGGTTCGTGCTCGGCAACGGTGAAGCGGTGGTCGACGCATCGGATCGTGTGGTCGCGGGCGAGCAACAGGAGTTCCGGCCCGGTACGACCTCGATCATGACGTCGTTCGGTGAGTTTCAACTGCTGCCGCGAGGCCTGCTGATCACACCGGTGGCCGAGGTCATCGATCTCCGTGCGATTCGCGCCGAACTCGCCGGCAACGCGTCCGACCCCGCGGGAACTCCGACCACGACCACCTCGCTCACTCCGACCGCCACGACAGGAGGCTGACGATGAACCGTCACCGATTTGATGCCATCTCCGTTGTCCTCGGGGCCATCGTCGCGACTCTTGGCGTGCTCGTCGCCGCGGGGTCGCTCGACGACATCGATGCCGACGCCGGCACATGGGGCGCAGCCGCAGCATTGGCGCTCGGCCTCGGCATGATCCCGTGGGCCCGGCGTCGCAGCGAGGATGGTGGCCAAGCGGGCGATGAGCGCAGCGCCCGCTGACGGGCATTCGGTGACCAGGGATGGTGCGCACACGACGCAGTAGCCTCGGCGCCGTGCGACCAGGCGACGACCGACACGACCGGGCCGCGGTGCGAGCAGATAGCGATTTCAACGTGGATCTCGACGTCGATGTCGTGGTAATCGGTGCCGGCTTTGCCGGCATGTTCATGCTCCACCGATTGCGCCAGATCGGCTGCACGGCAAGGGTGTTCGAAGCCGGCGGCGACGTCGGCGGCACCTGGTATTGGAACCGCTACCCGGGGGCGCGCTGCGATGTCGAAAGCGTCGAGTACAGCTACTCTTTCGACCAGGATCTGCAGCAGGAGTGGGTGTGGACCGAGCGGTTCGCCGGCCAGGCGGAACTGCTCCGCTACGCCCGCCATGTCGCCGAGCGATTCGATCTCCGCGGCGACATCGTCTTCGACACGCGGGTGACGGGAGCCGGATTCGACGACGCGTCACGCGCCTGGAGCGTCACCACCAGCGACGGCGTGCAGACGAGTTGCCGGTTCCTGATCAGCGCGGTTGGCTGCCTGTCGAGCACCAACGTGCCCACGATTCCGGGGCAGGACGACTTCGCCGGGGCGCAGTTCCACACGGGCGCGTGGCCCCACGGCGGCGTTGATTTCACGGGTCAGCGGGTCGGTGTGATCGGAACGGGATCGTCGGGTGTCCAGGCGATCCCCGAGATCGCCAAGTGCGCAGCACACCTCACCGTGTTCCAGCGGACACCGACCTACGCGGCCCCGGCGTTGAACCGCCCGCTGCATGCAGACGAGCTCGACGCGATCAAGGCCGTGTACCCCGCGTTGCGCGAGGCGAACAAGTTGATGGCGGGCGCGTTCGGGTCGCGTTCGACGCGCGGCACCGAATCGGCGTTGGATGTCGATGCCGACGATCGCGAGGCCGAGTTCGAGCGGAGGTGGGCGGCCGGCGGGCTCACGTTCCTCCACGGCTTTGCCGACCATCTGACCAACGCCGCATCCAACAACACCGCAGCCGACTTTGTCCGCCGCAAGATCGCGTCCATCGTCGACAACCCCGACGTTGCCGCCAAGCTTGCCCCGACGCACATCATCGGCTGCAAACGGATGTGCATCGACAGCGGCTACTACGCCACCTTCAACCGCCCGAACGTCACCCTCGTCGACCTACGCGCCGACCCGATCGACGGGATCACGCCGCACGGCATCAGCGTCGGCGGAGTGGAGCGCGAACTTGACATCATCGTCTATGCAACGGGGTTCGATGCGATGACCGGCAGCCTGCTGAAGATCGACCTACGCGGCCCCACCACGTCGCTGGCCGCCGAGTGGTCGGCCGGCCCCGCCACCTACCTCGGTCTCGGTGTGGCAGGCATGCCGAACCTGTTCATCATCACCGGACCGGGCAGCCCGTCGGTGCTGACCAACGTGATCGCATCGATCGAGCATCACGTCGAGTGGATCGCTCGTTGCATCGAAACGCTGCGCGCCGAGGGCCGCACGCGAATCGAGGCCAACACCGACGCGCAGGATGCGTGGGTCGCGCACGTCAATGCGGTCGCCGACGCCACCCTGTATCCGACGTGCAACTCGTGGTACCTCGGGGCCAACGTGCCCGGCAAACCCCGTGTGTTCATGCCGCTCCCCGGCCACCCTCCGTATGCCGAACGCTGCGCGCAGGTTGCTACAAACGGCTACGAGGGTTTCGTCGTCAGCTGACAGGCTCGACGCGTCCACGACGTTGGTCCCGTGGCGATTCAGCCAAGTAGGGTGCGCCTCGTTGCATGGGGCAACCGGTAGATGGTCTATCGAAGGCATTTGGGGGACACGTGGCAGAGATCGTTCCGGTTGATGGCTTTCTTGAGTGGTATCCCGGGTGGGAGAAGGCGCTCACCGACGAACCATGGGTGAGCGAGCGATCCGGTCCGTTTACCAAGGAGGACGAATCGCGGTTCTGGTTCGTCGATTTCCATTGGCCCCGGGGCTTCTCGCCGATCGGGCACCTGTACATCACCGATTGCGCCAACTGGTCCACACAGCTTGCCGCGCAGGGTTTGCCGCTGCCGCCAGGGCGCGGGCTGGTGACACGGATGGGTGGTCCGTTCTCCTACGACAGCGAGGTGTCGGTGACCTCGGAGTGGGAGATCGGCTACCGGGCTGCACGGATCGAGCGGAACATGCCCAAGTTCCTCGGCAACTTCGAGGCGATGTGGGAGGAGTGCAAGTGGGAGCTCGATCTCGGCCTGCAGCACTTCGAGAGCTACGACTTCGCCGGGAAGTCTCTGGTCGACATCGGTCAGTACATGGCTGATGCGCGCGCGTTCCATCGGCGGGCGTGGGAGATCCACTTCGAGATCATGTATCCGCTCCTCGCGATCTACTTGCAGCTGTATGGCCATGTTGCTGCGAACGGGCTCGACCCGGCCGAGCTGTCGAAGATGCTGCAGGGCCGCGATTCAAAGATCATGCAGACCGACCGGGCGATGTGGGGCCTCGTGGCATCGGCAAAACGGCTCGGTATCGCCGACACCTTCGCCAACAATCACGCGACAGCGATTCACAGCGCGCTGACGGCTCAGGGCGGGAACGCGTCGGTGTGGCTCACCGAGTTCGACGACTTCTTGAAGGTCTACGGGTGGCGCACCGAGGGCATCGCCGACGTGAACATCCCGGCTTGGATCGAGAACCCCACGTCTCCACTCGGTCAGATCGCCAACTTCTTGGAGATGCCGGAACCGCACGATTTCGATAAAGCGCTGAAGGCCGCGCACGCGGAACGCGACGCGGCGATTGATCATGCGCGGAGCAACCTCGGCGGCGATGCGCTCGGCGGGTTCAACGAACTGCTCGGCATCTGCTCGGTCGCCAACTTCGCCTGGTGGAACGAGGATCACAACTACTACATCGACCTGCGTGCCAGCATCCCCCTGCGCCGCGCTGCACTCGCGCTCGGAGAGGCGGTTGGTGCCGACCTCGCCGACGATGGGTTGTTCTTGTTCTACCCGGAGTTTCAGAAAGTGGCTTCGGGGCAGGCGACGTGGACGTCGCTGCAGAGCATTGCCACCGCACGCCACCAGTACTACGACCACTACAACGAGATTCGCCCGACGCTGCCGAAGGTGGTCGGCACCGTGCCCGACAAGGTCGACGACCCGGTGCTGATCGAGATCTTCGGCATGCACCACCACTACTTCGAAGGCCTTCGCTCGGATGCTGACGCGACGGTGCTGTCCGGCTTCCCGGCATCGTCGGGCACAGTGCAGGGCCGGGCCCGGGTGATGGTGTCGGCCGATGCGCTGTTCGATCTGGAGGAGGGCGAGATTTTGGTGTGCGAGGCGACCAGCCCCAACTGGACGCCGGCGTTCGCGCTGATCTCGGCGTGTGTCTGCGACGCCGGGGGATCGCTCACCCATGCCGCCATCGTCAGTCGCGAGTACGGCATCCCCTGCGTCGTCGGGACGTCGGTGGCAACGAGCCGAATCAACACCGGCGACCTGCTCGAGGTGAATGGCACCGCAGGCACCGTCACCATCATCGAGCGAGCCACCGCCGCGGTCTGA
>JAYURF010000404.1:0-1525 GCA_043756365.1 Acidimicrobiales bacterium | reverse complement strand
TGTACCTGCTCCCCACCTACAGCGCTGCGGTCAAGCAGGGCACCTCGTTCCGGCCACGGGTGACGACCGCGATGACTGCTCTGGGCCTCACGTGTGTTGCGTACGGTCTCGTGGCCACGCTGTTCCACGAACCGCTGTCGATGCTGCTCACCGATGGGACCTACGACATCTCGGCAACGTCGATCGCGGCGTGGTCGCTGTTCTCGGCCGGGTTCGCGGCCGGCATCCCCGCCGGTAACGCGGTGGTGGCCCGGGGTCGTTCCCGGCGAGCGTTCCTGATCCGGTCGATCGATGCCGGCATCGGCATCGCCTGCGCATCGGCCATCCTCGCGTTCGGCTGGACCGATGCCGTACCCGTCGGGCTCGCGCTCGGCACGGCGATCGGGGCCGGCTTGCTCCTCACCAGAACGACCCCGTCTGCGGCCGTCGGAGCCGAATCGGCGCGTGAAACGCGACCCGAAGTCAGCGTCGACCTGGTTCCAGCGAACCGCATCCATGACGGTGCCGGGTTGGCCGTGGGTGCTTCCACGTCGGTCCTCGTCGGGCAGCGCACCGGGCGCCCGCCCGACATGCGCGTTCCATCGGTGACGCCGTGGTCGGCACCGGTTTGCCGCGCTCGGCTCGCGTCGTGGTGGCTACCGCTGCTGTTGATCGTCGCCACCGAGTACAAGTTCCGACGACGACCGAACGAGGACTCGTTGTCGGGGACCGTCGACGCGTGGATCGCCCTCGAGCTCGGAATCTATGCGCTGGTCGGCGTCTACTTGCTCGTGCGCCTGCGTCCGAACGTCCGCGCCGACATGATCGTCGTGTGGACCGTCGGATACGGGTTCACCGCAGCCGTCAGTGCGATCTACGCACCGTTCCCCCTACTCGCGTTGGTACGGGCCGCACAGATGGTGATCATCGTGCTCGCCGTGTTGCGCTTCGTCGACGACAGCGACCTCTCGACGGTTCGCCGCTTCCTCCACGGTTACATCGTGCTCGTGACGGTGTCTGTCCTCATCGGCACCGTGTACGTCGCCCCCACCACGATCCGCCAGGTCGGTCGGTTCACATGGCTCTCCACGCACAGCGTCGTGGCCGGCGCGATGCTTGCGGTCAGCGTTGTCGTCGTGTTCGGGATGTGGCTCACCCATCGCGCCGCGGCGCTGCCGTGGGCTCGGTGGGTGTATGGAGCGCTCACCATCGTGCACGTTGCTTCGCTGCTGCGGACGCGCACTCGTGGCTCGATCGGCGCTGCCGCGATCGCGATGATTGCCATGGCGCTGATGTGGCTGCGGCGTGAGGGCAAGCGCGACCTGCTGATCGGCTCGATCATCTCGCTCGTGGCCGTCACGTTCGTCGCCGGCGGCCCGATCCTGTCGTACCTGTTGCGCGACTCCGATCTCGCCGAACTGGCGACGTTCAACCGCCGCACCGAGATCTGGTCCTTGGCGTTCGACAGCTTCATCAGCCGTCCGCTGCACGGTCTCGGACTGACGGCAGCTCGCGGGGTGTTCTTCGATGAGACTGGCCTCGGGGG
>JAYURF010000403.1:0-1526 GCA_043756365.1 Acidimicrobiales bacterium | reverse complement strand
CCGCGTTGCTGTAGATGCACACCCTGCCGCCAGCACCGATCTTGGCGATCACCGCGTTGGGAATCGTCACCCGGGCCGCGAAGTTCAGGCTGGAACTGTTCGGCACCGGCGTTCCGCACGGGAACACCGTCAGAAATCCACCAGCAGCCGGCTCGGTCACGGTGATGTTCAAAACCGCTGCGGAGGCATCGGCGGGAACGCCGGCCCGACCGGATATCTGCAACTCGGTGATGCCGCCGGCGAGGCGAACACCGATCCCGGCCAGTTCGCCATCGATGGTCGCCGTCCCCACCCTGGTGTCCAGCACGCGTACCGGTGTGAGAGAGGTGAAGCTGGAGCCCGCCGGGTAGAAACCATTGACGTCGACGATGACATGTGCGGCCACGTTGCTGTAGATGCACACTCTGCCGCCCCCACCGATCTTGACGATGACCGCATTGGGGATGGTTGCACCCGGGTCGAAGTTCAAGCTGGAACTGTTTGGCACAGGCGTCCCGCACGGGAACACCGTGAGGAACCCGCCGGCAGTCGATCCGGTCACCGTCACGTTCAACACCACCGCCGACGCGTCGGCCGCCACCCCGGCGCGACCTGTCACCTGCACCTCGGTGATGCCGCCCCCGATGGCGATCCCGGCACCTGCGAACAGGCCGTCGATCGTGATGGCACCCGGTCTGGTGTCCAACATCCGTGCCGGTGCCAGCGAGGTGAAGCTCGTCCCGGCCGGGTAGTAGCCGTTGATGTCGGCAATGAGATGGGTGGCGACGTTGCTGTAGATGCACACCCTGCCGCCCGCTCCGATCTTGACGATCACGGCGTTGGGAATCGTCGCTGCGGCGGCGAAGTTGAGGTTGGAACTGTTGGGAATTCCGGTGCCGCATGGGAACACCGTCACGAACCCGCCGGCAACGGGCGCGGTGACCGTGACGTTCAGCACCGCCGCTGCGGCGTCGGCCGGAACCCGGGCTCGACCGGCGACCTGGACTTCGGTGACGGTTCCGCCGGGGCGGATGCCGATCCCGGCGAACTGCCCATCGACGGTGGCAGCGCCAGATCGTGTGTCGAGCAATCTCTCGGGCGGCAACGCAATGGTGGTCAGCGACGGCACGTACAGCAACAGCGGGTTGGCCGAACCCCCGTTTTCGACGACGCCTGCGGTGGCGTTGCCGATGAGCCGGGTTGCGACCTCAGCGGGGGTCAACGCCGGCTCGCGTTGCAGCAGCAGCGCCGCTGCGCCGGCCACGTGCGGTGCCGCCATCGATGTTCCTTCGGTCACGAACGTCGCGGTCGGTGACGTGTTCCATGCCGAGGTGATCGCGACGCCCGGGGCGAAGATGTCGACGCAGGCGCCGTAGTTGGACCAGTTCGGCGAGTAGTCGGTGATGTCAGTTGCAGCGACCGTGATAGCTGCGGCCAGCCTCGCCGGTGACACACCGCAGGCGTTGATTCCGTCGTTGCCGGCTGCGAGCACCGCCGTGATCCCATCGTTGATAGCCGCCTGAACCGCCATGTCGACGATGCTGTTC
>JAYURF010000402.1:0-4130 GCA_043756365.1 Acidimicrobiales bacterium | reverse complement strand
GTTCCTGAGGAGTTCCGATCACCTCCCTCCGAACCACCATCAGGAGGACACCACGTGAGCACCACGAGGCGCAGCACAAAATTTGCTGCACTTGCGCTCGGCCTTGCGCTCGTTGCGGGCGCATGCAGTAGCGACGAAGAGACCAGCAGTGTCGGCGGCAACGTCACCACCCCCGGCGACGGCACCGAGAGCACCGAGCCAAGCGACGTCACCGAGCCCGACGCGACCGATCCGGACACCTCCGGTACCGAGCCGGCAACGTCGGACAGCGAACCAGCGAGCGGCGGCGAGGGAGGCACGCTCATCTGGGCGCACGAGCAGGAACCTGCCGACATGCACCTCGACGATCCCGAGAACAACCTGTCGATCACGTCATGGATCCGCCAGTCGATGTGGGATGGACTGTTCGGTATCACCGGCGAGACTACTTTCTTCCCTGAACTGCTTGCCGATACTCCCGAGATGGTTGACAACGGCGACGGCACCTTCACGGCTGACTTCGTGTTGCGCGATGCACTCAGCTGGAGCGACGGTGAGCCGTTGACGTCGGCCGACGTCGAGTACACCTTCAATATGGTGATGGCCACCACCGATGATGGTGACGACGAAGACACCGACCCCGACTTCGTGTACCTGCTCGGTGATCGCACCGGCTGGGACACGGTGACGGAATTCGCTGTCACATCCGACACCGAGTTCTCCATGACCTGGTCGGCATTTTTTGCCGGCTGGCAGTCACTACTGTCCGAGATCCATCCAGCCCATGTCTTCCCCGGCACCCCCGCCGAGGCAGCGGCGCTCGAGAACGACGCACTGCGTGAGTGGCAGACGGCCGACGGCACGGTGTTGCCGTCGTCGGGTCCGATGATCTTCGACAACTGGGAGCGGGGTGTCTCGATGAGCCTCGTCCGCAATGATCTGTACCACGGCTCGGTTAGCCCCGATGTCACCAACGCCGGCGTTGCCCACGTCGACGGTGTGCAGATCAACTTCGTCACCGATACCGATGCCCAGGTCAACGCGTTGACGGCGAACGAAGCCCAGATCATCTACACCCAGCCACAACTGCAGTTCGAAGAGTTCGCGGACAACGCCGACTTCGGAGTTGCCTCGCTCGCCGGACCGACGTTCGAGCACTGGGGTTTCAACCTCAACAACCCGCACCTGAAGAATGCCGGCGTTCGTGAGGCGATTGCGTTTGCGTTGAACAAGGGTGAGGTGATGGAGGGCCTGTACACGCCATTGTTCGGTGACGTTCTGCCGGCCGCCGGCCTCGGTAACACCTATTGGATGAGCAACCAGCCCACCTACGAGGATCACCAAACCGAAGCCGGCTATGGCGCTGGCGACATCGCCTCCGCTCAGGCGGCACTCGAAACCGCCGGCTACACCGCCGGTGCCGACGGCATCTACGAGCATCCCGAGAATGGGCGCCTCAGCCTGCGGGTCGGAACCACCGGTGGCAACCGTCTGCGTGAAATCCAGGAAGAGTTGATCCAGGCCCAGATGGCCGATGCCGGCATCGAGATCACCATCAACAACGGTGAGGGCGGCGCATACTTCGGCGATCAACCGTTCAACGAGGATCACCTCGCTTGTGCCAACAGTGGCGGCGCCGAAGGCGACTGCAACGTGTGGGACATCACCCAGTTCGCCTGGGTCGGTGGCCCATGGCCCGGGGGTCAGTCCGCCTCGTACCGCACCGGAGCCGGGAACAACACCTACGGGTACGCGAACGCCGACTTCGATGCACTGGCCGACGAGTGTGACGCCACCGTCGACGACGACGAGCGCAACGCGTGCTACAACGAGTTGGACCGATGGGTGACCACGCTCGAGTTCGATCCCGAGGGTGGGTTGTTCATGCTGCCACTCACCCAGAAGCCGTCGTTCTACGCGTATAGCAAGACGGCCCTGTCCCAGGCGGCAGTTGCACCTGACGCCAACAGCGCTGGGCCACTCGTGAACGTGGTGGACTACCAGTTCGCTGGCTGACGACAACGGTTCCACAGAAGTCCAATCAATGATATGAATGGGTCCCCGGTGTACGCCGGGGACCCATTCGCTGTATCCATCCAAGTCCATTGCTGAACGAGCCGAGGTCCGTTGTTCGCCTACACCATCCGCAGGGTCCTGACCACGATCCCGTTGTTGATCGTTGCGCTGTACCTCGTTCACGTCGGCGTGTCGTACACCACCGATCCGCTCGGCTCGTTGCGATTGTGCCTGCCACGTTGCCAAGACGGATACGACCTCGTCGTCCAGGCGTACGATCTCGACAAGAGCATCTGGGTCCGGCCGTTCACCTGGATGGGCAACGCCATCCGCGGTGACTTCGGTAACTCCGAGGCCTACAACCAACCGGTCAGCCGGGCACTGCGAGTACGCGGAACGAACACCTTGTTCCTCGCCGTGCCCGCCTTTGTCATCGCCGCATTCCTCGGCGTGTTGCTGTCGGTGTACTCTGCCCGTCGCCCCTACTCAGTAGGTGACTACACCTTCACCGGTCTCAGCTTCGTCGGCCTGGCCCTGCCCACATTCGTCCTCGGCCTGATCTTGCAGGTCGTTCTCGGGGTCAAGTTGAACGAGTGGTTCGGTGTCAAACCGTTCGTTACCGGCACGATGAAACGCGGTTCCATCGGCGAGTACCTGTCCAGCGGAACCCTGCCGATCCTGACGTTGGCGTTCGTGAGCATCGCCGAGCTGAGCAGGTTCGGGCGGGCAGCGATGCTGGAGGTGGTCAACTCCGACTTCATCCGGACCGCAAGGTCCAAGGGGATCAGCGAGCGCCGGGTGATCTGGCGTCACGCGCTGCGAAATGCGTTGATCCCCCTCGTCACGTTGTGGGCGCTCACCTTTGCGGCGCTGCTCGGCGGATCGGTCGTGACGGAGTCGATCTTTTCCTGGCCTGGGCTCGGCCAGGCGTTCCTGACCGCGATCGCGAAACCCGATCTCGACCTGATGATGGGCATCACCATCCTCGCGTCGATCATCGCCATCGGGTTCAACCTGATCGCCGACGTGCTGTACGGCGTCTTGGACCCAAGGATTCGGTATGACTGACCTTGCCAAACCCCCGGCGCCCCGCTCCGACAGCGCAGGACGTGCAAGCAACTCGGCCAGCGATGCACGAGAAGGCCTCGCAGACGCGCCGCAGAGCTACGCCCAGCTCACCTGGAGCCGGCTGCGCCACCACCGCCTGGCCATCTTCGGAGCGATCGGACTGGTGATCATCGTCGTGCTGTTCATCTTCGGGCCTTGGCTGAGCAAGTACGGATTCGACGAACGCAACGTTCGCGACCGCCGCCAGGGGCCGTCGCGCGAGCATCCGTTCGGGACCGATCCGATCGGTCGCGACCTGTATGTCCGCATTCTCACCGGCGGCCGGTACTCCATTCGAATCGCTGCGATCGTTGCGATCACGTCGACCCTCATCGGCACGATCGCCGGAGCAATGGCCGGTTTCTTCGGCAAGTGGGTCGATGCGGTCGTGTCTCAGCTGATCAACCTGGTACTGATCGTGCCGGCGCTGATCATCCTGCTGATCTTCAGCCGAAAGTTCGGTGCGAACCCACTGGGGATCGCGATGGTTCTCTCGGCCCTGTTGTGGACACGGATCGCCCGCGTAGTCCGCGGGGTCGTGATGCAGTTCAAGGAGCAGGAGTTCGTTCAGGCAGCCCGTGCCGCAGGTGCTTCGAACATGCGCATCGTGTTCCGCCACATCCTGCCGAACGTGGTCGGTGCGGTGGTCGTGGAGGTGACACTGCTCGTCGGCACGGCGATCGTGCTCGAAAGCACGCTGTCGTTTCTCGGCCTGGGAGTTCAACCACCCACGCCCACGCTCGGCAACCTCGTCTATCAGGAGAAAGGCGAGATCAACAACGACCCGATCCGTGTGCTGATTCCGGGGATGTTCGTGGTTGGGATCGTGCTGTTCGTCAACTTCCTCGGCGACGGCTTGCGTGACGCACTCGACCCGAAGACGAAGGTGGAGAAGGAATGAGCGAACCCGTTGGCCCACTGCTCGAGGTGTCGGACCTGTCGGTCACATTCCGCACCGACGCCGGCCCGGTTCGAGCAGTGACCGAACTGAGCATGGTTGTGCACGCCGGTGAAACCTTGGCCATCGT
>JAYURF010000401.1:0-4133 GCA_043756365.1 Acidimicrobiales bacterium | reverse complement strand
CGACCAGCCGGCGATACCGGTCAGGCGTTGGCGCCGTCGAAGATCCGCACAGCGCGAAGATCCTCCGGGCGGAACACGAGCGGAGTCGATCCGTCGCACGGATCGACGATGACGGCCTCGGGTGTTGCCAGCAGCACCAGCGCGCTGACAGCGCCACCGTCCATATCGATCTCGATCACATCACCGGTCAGTATGTTCATCGCAGAGTCCTTTCGACTGGGTCGCGTAACGCTGCTCTGTCGAAGGTTCTTCGCCGCCTGCCCGTTACGGATGTTGTATCGGGACGGACCGTGGTGACCTTTACGAAAACTTTGGAGGATCCCAACGGGGGAAGAGATCGGGTAGGCCGTCGCTCACTTTCATCGGGAACTCGGCCGGCCGCTTCTCGAGGAAGCTGGTGACGCCTTCTCGTGAATCGTCGCTGCGGCCGCGCTCGGCGATGCCTCGCGAATCGGCGCGATGTGCCTCCATCGGGTGCGCTGCGCCCATCATCCGCCACAGCAACTGGCGGCTGAGGGCGACCGAGACCGCCGAGGTGTTGTCGGCGATCTCCCTGGCGATTGCATGCGCGGCGGGCAACAGTTCGTCGGGGGCATGAACGCTGCGAACCAGCCGACCGTTGCGGGCCTCGTCGGCACCGAACACCCTTCCCGAGTAGCACCACTCCGCGGCCTGGCTGATGCCCACCAGGCGAGGTAGGAACCACGACGAACATGCTTCAGGAACGATGCCGCGACGGGCGAACACGAACCCGAACTTGGCGGTCTCGCTGGCGAGACGGATGTCCATCGGCAACGTCATCGTCACCCCGACGCCAACGGCAGGACCGTTGATCGCCCCGATCACCGGCTTCAGGCACTCGAAGATCCGCAGCGAAACGAGGCCACCGCCGTCGCGAGGTACGCCCGGCACGTCGGTGCGCTCGTCGCTGCCACCGGCGGCGAACGTCTCTCCCCCGCCGCTGAGGTCGGCGCCGGCGCAGAACCCCCGCCCGGCCCCGGTGACGATGACGACTCGCACCTCGTCGTCGGCATCGACCCGGTCGAATGCGTCAAGCAGCTCGCGCATCATCGTGTTGGTGAACGCGTTCAACCGATCGGGCCGGTTGAGGGTGATGGTGGCGATGCCGTCATCGACGGCATAGGTGATCTGTGTGTGCTCCATGCGGCCGAAGCTAACCGCCCGGCGGCCGGTGTCAGACGTCGAGGAAACGTGACGCCGCCGTGCCCGAACCGATCGCGCCGACGAGCATGCCGAGCACCACGATCCACAACACGATCCACATCGGGTACGACCCCGTCACGACGAAGGCGCCGAAGCCGGAATCAGACGGGAAGCCCTCCACCCCGCTGGTCCAGTTCGCGTTCATCAACAGCATCGCCCCACTGGCGAGCACGCCGCCGGCGAGACCCTGCAGCAGCCCCTCGAGCATGAACGGCAAACGGATGAACCAGTTCGTCGCGCCAACCAGCTTCATCACCTCGATCTCGCGCCGCCGGGCGAACATCGCCGTGCGGATCGTGTTCCAGATCAACAGCACCGCAGAAACCAGCAAGAACCCGGTGATCAGGTAGAGCCGTAGTCCGATGAAGCCGCGCAGTGTGGACAACACCTCGATCTCGTCGCTGGGGAACGCAGTTCGGTACACCCCCGGCAGCTCCGCGTACCCGATGGCCAACTGGGTGAGCAGCTCGGCTGTCGCCTCCTCGGTCGGCACCACCTTGAACTGGGTCGGGATGTTCTCGAGCGTGAGCAGCTGTCGCATCTCGGGATCAGCCG
Organism: Acidimicrobiales bacterium; assembly: GCA_043756365.1. GTDB lineage: Bacteria > Actinomycetota > Acidimicrobiia > Acidimicrobiales > Ilumatobacteraceae > VFMC01. The sequence continues at coordinate 2,354 of JAYURF010000401.1, read as the reverse complement.
CGAACAGTCGCTGCGCTTCGGCAAACGATTGTTCGACGTCGAGGTACTCCAGCCGGCTGACATCGATCACGTCCGGCGTCTGCTCGAGCGCGCTGCGCACCAGGGCAACCTGTTCTGGTGACGCCTCGGGCTTGAGGTAGACGATCAGTTCGACGCCGCCGGACCACTTGGCAAGCTGGTTGTCGAAGCCCTGCTGAATCAACAGGGTGAGCCCGAACAACAGCAGCGACACCGACGAGGTGATCACCGCCGCGGCGGTGAGGGTGAGGTTACGGCGCAGGCTCGCCCACATCTCGCGGAACGTATAGCTCAGCCGCGGAAACATCGCACCAATCCTTCCAGGCAGGTACCGCTACTCATACACACCTCTGGCCTGGTCGCGCACGATGATGCCGCGGTCGAGTTGGATCACCCGGCGACGCATCATGTTGACCACGCGCTGGTCGTGGGTGGCCATCACCACCGTGGTGCCGGTCTTATTGATCCGGTCGAGCAGGCGCATGATGCCTTCGCCGGTTCCGGGGTCGAGGTTGCCCGTCGGCTCGTCGGCGAGCAGGATCAGCGGCCGGTTGACGAACGCTCGGGCGATCGACACCCGCTGCTGCTCGCCGCCGCTGAGCTGATGGGGGAACCGTTCCTGCTTGCCCGACAGCGCCACCAGATCGAGAACCTGCGGTACCTGCTGGCGGATGACGTGCTTGGGTCGCCCGATCACCTCGAGCGCGAACGCGACGTTCTCGAACACCGTCTTGTTGGACAGCAGCTTGTAGTCCTGGAAGATGTTGCCGATGTTGCGGCGCAGGTACGGCACCTTGGCGTCGGGCATGTCGTTGATGTTGCGACCGGCCACCCACACCGCGCCCTTCTCGGGCCGCTCCTCGCGGTTCATCAGCCGCAGCAACGTGCTCTTGCCAGAGCCGGATGGGCCCACGAGGAACACGAACTCGGCCTTGGCGACGTCGAAGCTGGCATCGCGAAGTGCGGTGACCTCGGTGCTGTAGCTCTTGGTGACGTTTTCGAGCTTGATCATTCGTTGTCAGAACCTAGTTCGCGTCGTCGGCTTCACGGCGTCGCCAGCGCAGGTAGCCCTCGACGAAGGCATCGATATCGCCGTCGAGCACCACCGCAACCTGGCTGGATTCCACCTCGGTGCGCAGGTCCTTGACCATCTGGTAGGGCTGCAACACATACGAGCGGATCTGGCTGCCCCACCCAACCTGGGCCTGACGGCCGGCGATCCGGTCGAGTTCGGCTTCACGTTCTTCTTCGACCTTCGCGGCGATCATGGTGCGTAACCGGTTCATCGCCTTTTCCCGGTTCTGGAGCTGGCTGCGCTCTTCCTGACTCGACGCCACCAACCCGGTCGGCTCGTGGATCAGGCGCACCGCCGACGACGTCTTGTTGACGTGCTGACCGCCGGCGCCGCTGGCACGGAACACCTCCATGCGGATGTCGCTGTCGTTCACCTCAGCATCGGGGTTGTCGAGCACCGGCCACACCTGCACCGACGCGAAGCTGGTCTGGCGGCGGCCCTGGTTGTCGAACGGGCTGATCCGCACCAGCCGGTGCGTTCCCCGCTCGGCGGTCATCAGCCCGTACGCGTACCGGCCGGTGAGGGTGAACTCGGCCGACAGGATGCCGGCCTCGGTGCCTTCGCTGATCGCATCGACCTCGAGCGCGAACCCACGACGCTCCGCCCAGCGGGTGTACATCCGCATGAGCATCTCGCTCCAGTCCTGGGCATCGACACCACCGTCTTTGGCGTTGATCTGGACGATGCAGTCGGCCTCGTCGTGGTCACCGGTGAACAGGCTGCGCAGATCGAGCGCGTTGAGCGCCGCAGCGATGTGCGCACACGCGGCAACGATGTCGGGTTCCTGGGTCTCGTCGTCGAGCTCGCGAGCCATGTCGTGCAACAGTTCGACATCAGCGAGCGCTGAGTCGAGCTCGTCGTAGGTGTCGATGTCGGCTTTGACGTTGGCGTAGTCGGCGTTGAGCTTCTTGGCGAACTCTTGGTCGTCCCACAGGTCGGGGCGCCCGACTTCGATTTCGAGCTCGACCAACCGCACCCGGTTCGGTTCGATCTTGAGGTACCCGTGGGCTTCGCCGAGGCGGCGGCGCAGTTCTTTCAGTTCGTCGGTGAAATCACGCATGCGGTGCCGGGCGCCTCACGGTGTGGCGCCGTGGCACATCTTGAACTTCTTGCCGCTGCCGCACGGGCACATCGCGTTGCGCGGAGTCTTGGCCCACTCGTCTTTGACCACGGTCTGCTGCTTGACCGGTGCCGGCGCTGCGGCGGTGGCTGCCACCTCGGGAGAGATCTCACCGGAGGCCGCGGCCACCTGAGCGGCCGT
>JAYURF010000400.1:0-1529 GCA_043756365.1 Acidimicrobiales bacterium | reverse complement strand
TCTGTTACACCCTCTTGCGATGATGGGGTTGTAGCTCAGCGGTTTGTGGCGGGTGATAGCTGTTCCAACGGTTGAGGGTCAAGTCGCCTGGTCCCCCGGGTGCATTCGATGACTTCGGTTGTCGAGGGCCATGTCAGGTAGTTGTCCGTACCGATCATGTGATGTGCCCCGCCGGCGGTGGGGCCAGATAGGGGGTGGTGGTGGTGTCCACGATCATTGACGACCACGAGATCGTCGTTGTTGGGGATCTGTCCGACGAGGAGGTGGTGGTGTGGTGCCGGGCGATCGAGGACCGTCGTCGCGCCGATCTTGCCGAACACGTTCGGGTGCTCGGCGAGTTGGAGCGCCGCAAGCTGTACTACGCGGACGGTCACCGCGATCTGGCCGGGTTCGGGCGGGCGGAGTACCGGTGGTCAGATCGCGACGCGAAAGCGCACCGCGACCTGCAACGGTTGTGCCGCCAGTGCCCGCAGGTACTCGATCAACTCGCGATGAGCCGGCTCGGTACGGCGCAAGCGTTCCTGCTCGCCCGGTTGTCTCGCGCCCCAAGAGTTGGTGCCTTCGTCATCGACCAGATCGACGATTTCGTCGATCACGCAGCACGACTGTCGTTTCTGCAGTTCGAGCAGTACGTGATCGCCTGGAAATGCCTGATGGACCAAGACGGACCCGATCCTGACCGTGCTCACCGCCACAGGAAAGCATCGCTGTCCCAGGCCGGTCTGCACGGCCGTTTCTGCGCAGAGGGACCAGCGGTCGACCATCTGCAGCTGAAAGCGTTGATGGCCCGTTTCGAACAGATCGAGTTCGATCGCGACTGGGCCGCCGCGAAACAGCAATGGGGCGACGACGTCTGCGCCGACAAGCTCGCCCGCACCCCCGGCCAACGCCGATACGACGCCTTCCAAAACCTGCTCCAACACGTGAGCCTGCCAACCCTCACCGACGACTACCTCCAAACACCCAACCCCGACACCGATGGCGACACCGAAAGCGACACCGATCGGGACGCCGACTGCGCCGATGCGAAGGCGAATGCGGGTGCCGGTGCGAATGCCGGTGGCCGTGCTGATGCAGGTGCTGGTGCAGGTGCGGCTGCACCTGCGGGTGCGGGTGCGGGTGCTGGTGCGGGTGCCGCACAGCCGAGAAGCCCGGTTGGGGTGACCGTCGACATCGTCATCGATGGCGACAGCTTCCTGCACGGGCTCGAACAACTCCTCGGAATCAGCGGGTTCAAACAGATCCGAACACCATTCGGACCCAACCGGGCCTTCTGCCACAGCTTCGACGGTGACCCGATCGCACTACGCGACACCGTCCTCGCCGCGCTCGCCGGCAAAGTACGCATCGTGGTCCGCGGTCGCGACGGAGTCCCCACCGCGATGAGCTCAGCAACACGACTGTTCACCGGCGCACTACGCGACGCGGTACTGATGACCGCCACCCACTGCACCCACGCCGGATGCATCGTGCCAGCCACCAAATGCCAAATCGATCACATCCACCCCCACCACCTCGGTGGCCCAACC
>JAYURF010000399.1:0-1530 GCA_043756365.1 Acidimicrobiales bacterium | reverse complement strand
CTGATGTCGATCTGTTGCAGCTCGCTGCCGCGGCGGCGGCCCTGAACGTCACTCGCCATGGCCTCGCCTCCGGCAACCTTGCGGCAATCAAACGTTTGGTCCCGTTGGTCAACGTCGAACCAATCTCGATGCGCTGACGCTTTACAGCTCGACGCCGAACTGCTTGAGGAACGTCAGCAGATCGTCGGCGTGTTCCTCTTCGACGGCAAGGATGCCCTCGATCATGCGGCGGCTGGTGACGTCTTTGTCGCCGAGCCAGCGGGCGATCTCCGAATACGACATGATCGCCACCCGCTCGGCGACAAGGTCTTCCTTGATCATGTCGATCAGGTCCTTGCCGGGTGCGTACTCGGCATGGCTGCGCTGGACGAGTGTAGAAGGATCGAAATCGGGTTCGCCCTGCAGTTGCACGATGCGTGCCGCGATCTGATCGGCGTGGACCTGCTCCTCGGCTGCGTGGGCAAGGAACTCGGCAGCAACGGGAGCCGAGTTGATCCCCTCGGCCATGTAGTAGTGGCGCTTGTAGCGCAGTACGCAGACGAGCTCGGTCGCCAACGCCTCGTTGAGCACGGCCACGACACGCTCGCGGTCGGCGCCGTAGTCCTCCGTGAGCGGGCCGTTCTCCATGTGAGCGCGGGCCTTGTTGCGCAGGGTCTTGACGTCAGACAGATGTTCTTCCATGAGCCGACCGATACCCATGACAGCCCCCGTCAAACCCCCACGGTCTCGACACCGGTGTGATTCACTGAGGTGATGACAGGCCTCCCTCGTTCGCTTTCTTCCCGTTGGGCCGATGGCAGCACCACACTGGGGGCATGGTTGTCGTACCGCGAGCCGCTACTGGCCGAGATCGCTTCGACATCGGGGTACGACTACGTGTGCATTGATCTCCAGCACGGGCTGATGGACCTCGATACGGCAACAGCGATGCTTGCGTCGATGGCGCGCACCGAGACCGTGCCGATGGCCCGGGTGCCGTGGAACGAGCCGGGCGTGATCGGGCGGATGCTCGATGCCGGTGCGCTGGCCATCGTCGTGCCGATGGTCAACACGGCCGCCGAGGCCCGCAGTGCAGTTGCCGCCTGCCGGTACGCACCGGACGGTTCGCGCAGCTACGGGCCGATGGTGCCGAACAACCGCTACGGACCGTTGCCCACGTCGGCGGCGAACGAACTGGTCGCGGTGATCCCGATGATCGAGACGCTCGAAGCGTTACAGAACCTGGAGGAAATCGTCTCGGTTCCCGGTGTCGACGCGGTGTACATCGGGCCGGCCGACCTGTCGATCGCGCTCGGGCTCCCACCCGGAATGGACCATGGCGCTGGGGTCTTCAACGACGCGCTGCACGCCGTTGTCGACGCGTGCACGCGACACGGTGTGACCGCCGGTGTGCATGCCAACCCGTCGATCGCGGCGAAGCGCTACGAACAGGGCTTCCGGATGATCACCGTCGGCTACGAGATCTTCGCCGCGATGCAGGCGCTGCGCAACGACGGCCGCACCGCCCGCGCCGCGATCGAAGCGTGACGC
>JAYURF010000398.1:0-4138 GCA_043756365.1 Acidimicrobiales bacterium | reverse complement strand
CGTCGGCGATCTTGCTGACCGTGGCCTCGTGACCGACCTGCGCGTCGCGCTCGCCAACCTCCATGTACGGCAGCGTGCGGCTCTCGCTGTGCTCGTCGAGGATGAGCGCGTCGCACTGCACGTGGCTCTTGCATCCGTACGCGCCCTCGTCGATGCGTACCAGGCCGCGGTAGGTGGTGATCCCACCGTCTTTGCTGATGCTCTTCGACACGATCTTCGACGTGGTCTCGGGTGCGGCGTGAACCATCTTCGCGCCGGCATCTTGATGCTGGCCGGGGCCCGCATACGCGACCGACAGCACTTCGCCGCTGGCCTTCGGACCCATCAGGTAGACCGACGGGTACTTCATCGTCAGCTTCGAGCCGATGTTGCCATCGATCCACTCCATCCGCCCGCACTCTTCCACCCTGGCCCGTTTGGTGACCAAGTTGTACACGTTCGGCGACCAGTTCTGGATGGTGGTGTAGGTGACCCGGGCGTGGGGCTTGACGATGATCTCGACCACGGCCGAGTGCAGCGAGTCCCTGGTGTACACCGGAGCCGAGCAGCCCTCGATGTAGTGAACCTGCGAACCCTCGTCGGCGATGATGAGGGTCCGTTCGAACTGCCCGGCGTTTTCGGAGTTGATCCGGAAGTACGCCTGCAGTGGCATTTCGCAGTTGACACCCGGCGGGACGTAGATGAACGAACCCCCACTCCACACCGCGGTGTTGAGCGCGGCGAACTTGTTGTCGCCGGCGGGGATGACCGAGCCAAAGTACTGGCGGACCAGGTCGGGATACTCGCGCAACGCGGTGTCCATGTCGCAGAACAGGATTCCCTGCGCTTCGAGGTCTTCACGGTTGCGGTGGAACACGACCTCGGAGTCGTACTGCGCGGTGACCCCGGCGAGGTACTTGCGCTCGGCCTCGGGGATGCCGAGCTTTTCGTACGTGGCCTTCATCTGCTCGGGCAGGTCATCCCATTCGTCGACCTGCTCGTTGGCCGGCTTGAGGTAGTAGTAGATGTCCTGAAAATCGATGTCGGGCATGTTGACCGCGAACCAGGGCTCCATCGGCTTGCGCTCGAACAGGCTGAGGCTGCGCTGGCGCTGCTTGGTCATCCATGCGGGCTCACCCTTCCACCACGAGATCTGGTCGACGACACCCTTGTCGAGGCCTTTGGCCGGGTCGAACGCGTACTCCACCTCGTCGCTCCAACCGAGGTTGTACTTGCTGAGATCAAGATCGAAACTGGTCATCTGGTGCTCCCGTTCGAGTGCGTGTATCGAGGGGTCCTGGTGCCGCCGAGCCGACGGCAGAATTACCACTACCGCCATAGTAACAATTCGTGATCCGCCGTCCACCCGCGTTCGGTGGCGCGGGCGGGGGTTCTTCGCCGATCAGGCCGCAGTGACCTGCTCGAGTTCGATGAAGATGCACTCGCCCGGACAATCGAGCGCCGCGTCGATCACCGACTGCTCGTTGCGCCTCGTCACCCACGCGAGGCTGCCCGAACCACCCGGATCGTTGCCCGGCTGGCCAAACTCGGCGACGTAGGCAATGCCATCTTCGAGCTGCACGAAAACGTCGGGAGCATGATCGATGCACAGCCCGTCACCGGTACAGAGGTCTTGGTCGATCCACACCCGCATCTACCCCGACGATAGCGGCCGAACTGACGCGCACAACCGGAGTGCGGTGCACCCACGAGTTAACCTCGTTGCCGTGCCGACCCCCGACGCCGCTGCGCCCATCGCCAAACAGGTGCCCCACATCTGGCCCCGACCAGCGGGCGATGTCGACGACCCGTGGGCCTGGCTCGGCGACCGCGACGATCCCGACGCCATCTCGTACCTGGAGGCCGAGAATCGGCAGGCCGACGAGTGGTTCGCTCCGCACGCAGAACTCACCGAGCGGCTCTTCGAGGAGATCAAATCGAGGGTCCAAGAGACTGACGTGGCCGTACCCGTCCGCAAGGACGGGTGGTGGTACACGGCGCGCACGCACGAGGGGCTGAGCTACCCGGTCCACTGCCGCGGCACCTCCCGCGACACCGCCACCGAACACGTCCTCCTCGACGAAAATGTCGAAGCGGCCGACAGTGAGTTCTTCTCCCTCGGCCTGTTCGAAGTTACCCCCGATCACTCGATGGCAGCTTGGAGCGCCGACATCGACGGCAGCGAGATGTATACGGTCCGCTTCCGCGACCTGACCACCGGAGAGGATTCCAGCGACGAGCTGACCGAGACCAGCTCGTGGGGCGGCGGCGCGTGGTCGGCTGACGGGACCGAGTTCTTCTACATGAGGCCCGACGACCAGATGCGCCCGTACCAACTGTGGCGTCACACCATCGGCGCGCCCCAAGGCAATGACGTGCTGGTGCTCGAAGAACCCGACGAGCGTTTCTACCTCGGCGTCGACCTGAGCCGCAGCGGTGAGTGGATCGTCGTCGAGTCGTCCAGCAAGACGAGCTCCCAGGCGTGGCTGATCCCTGCCGGTCAGCCGGCCGCAGCGCCTCGTTCGGTACGCGATCGCGAACCAGATCACGAGTACGGCATCGACCATTGGGGCGACCGCTTCGTGGTGCTCACCAACCTGGAGGCGGAGGACTTCCGGGTGATGACCGCCCGGCTCGACGCCCCGGGCGACTGGAGCGAACTGGTTGCCCACCTGCCCGGCCAGCGGATCATCGGCGTCGAGCCATTCGCCGACCACCTCGTGGTGCACGAGTGGGCCAACGCGCAGCAGCAGCTGCGGATCGTCCGCAGCGACGGCTCGGTCGAGGTGATCGACTCGGGCAGCGAGCCCCATGAGCTCGAACTCGAGGCCAACCCCGAGTGGACCGCCGTCACGCTGCGCTACATGTACCAGTCCTTCACCACGCCGGCGTCGGTGTACGAGGTCGACCTCGGCACGGGCGAGCGAACGCTGCTGAAACAGACGCCCGTACCCAACGTCGACCTGACCCACTACGTTGCGACGCGCGAATGGGCCACCGCACACGACGGGGAGCAGGTGCCCGTCGACATCGTGCGCCACCGCGACACCACGCCCGATGGCACCGCACCGTGCGTGGTGTACGGCTACGGCAGCTACGAGTTGTCGATGGCGCCATGGTTCAGCGCGGCGCGGATCTCGCTGCTCGATCGCGGCTGGACGTGGGCGCTGGTGCACCCCCGCGGCGGCGGCGAACTGGGGCGGCGGTGGTACACCGACGGCAAGTTGATGAACAAGCGCAACACCTTCACCGACACCATCGCCTGCGTCGAACACCTCACCGCAGCCGGCTGGGCGCGCTCCGACGCGGTGACCATCCGCGGGGCGAGCGCAGGCGGGTTGCTCGTTGGTGCCTGCATCACGATGCGCCCGGAGCTGTTCAACGCGGTGGTGGCCGAGGTGCCCTTCGTCGATGTGGTCAACACCATGAGCGACCCCACGCTGCCGCTGACGATCACCGAGTGGGAGGAGTGGGGCGACCCGCGAAGCGAACCGGCGGCCAGCTACATGGCCAGCTACTCCCCCTATGACAACACTGCGTCCGCTGCATATCCGGCGGTGTACATCACTGCTGGCCTGAACGACCCGCGGGTGAGCTACCACGAACCGGCAAAGTGGTGCGCCAAGCTGCGTGCGATGCGCACGAACAGCCGACCGTTGGTGATGAAGACCGAGATGGGCGCCGGGCACGGCGGCCCGAGCGGACGCTACGACCGATGGCGCGATGAGGCGTTGGTGTCAACGTTCGTGCTGGCGGTCACGCAAGCACCACGCTGACGATCGCGAGGGCGAACAGCACCCCGTTACGGGCGACGTGATGCCACCCGAGTGGGCGCGTGCTCCACGCACCGAAGCACGCACACGCGGGGTGCTCGCCACGGCGGAGCACCCTGACCAGCAGTGCGCTGAACCCAATGAGGGTGACTGCTGCGGCAACTGACGGCCACGGCCTGGCAACGCCAGCGATGGCCAGCGCGCCGACGCTCAGCTCCCACCACGGCAGCATCGCCACCACAACCGGCCGGGCGCCCAGCGCCAGTGCATCGACGCGCCACACCGCCGCCGCGCTCAGCTTGCTTGCCCCGGCAACGACAAAGACAGCACCGACCACGACGACGGTGACACTCCCGATCACATCCATGACGCCCGACGAACGTCAG
>JAYURF010000397.1:0-1531 GCA_043756365.1 Acidimicrobiales bacterium | reverse complement strand
GGGGCCTGGGCGGTGTGCCGATCGTTGCGCAAGCGCGACAAACCCGTCGCGCCGCTGATGGTGATGGTGAGCGGGGCCCAGCTTGGCGACCTCGAGCTCCGCAACGACTTGTTCGACGACTTCTGCCTCACACCGTTCCATCCGTCGGAGGTGACCGCCAGGTTGAAGCACCTGTTCTGGCGCAGCGGCGACGGGGTGCAACCCGAGATGGTCGAACACTCCGGGCTGGCGCTGAACCTGGAGACCTATCAGGCCTCGATCGCCGGCCATCCGCTCGATCTCACCTACATGGAGTACGAGCTACTGAAGTTCCTTGCCCAGAACCCGGGCAAGGTGTTCACCCGCGAGATGCTGCTGTCGCGGGTGTGGGGTTACGAGTACTACGGCGGGGCGCGCACCGTCGATGTGCACGTGCGCCGCCTGCGGGCCAAGCTCGGTGAGGAGCACGCCAACTTGATCCAAACGGTGCGCTCGGTCGGCTACCGCTTCGGCCAGAGCCGCTGGGGTGCCGGACCTACGACACTTGGTTGATGCCCTCGGCGACGACCGAGGCGAACACGGTGGTGCCGTTGCGGTTGGGGTGGACCTGGTCGTCGCGCAACACGTCTGCGCCGGGGTCGCTCGCATGGGCGAACCACGACACCACCGCCGAGTCGGGGCGGGCCGAAACGATCTCGCCGAGAATTTCGTTGTAGACCACGGTGGCGGCGAGGTGCTCGACTCGGTAGACGTCGACCCACACCAACGGCACGTCGTCGGGAATCATCTCGACCATCGTCGTCACGAGCCGTCGGTATTCGGCTGGGTCGTCGTACAGCCCGACGTCGTTGGTGCCGAGAGCGATCACCCACACGTCGGCGGACGTCCCATCGGCAAGCAGGCGGTACAGCGACTTGATGCCCGACAGCGGCGAGCCCTTGCCGGTACCTTCCTCGATCCGCCGGCTGGTGACCGCGTCGATGATGATCTCGTCGAATCCCTGGGACGCGAGCACGTAGCGGATCGCATCAGCGGACCCGTCGGTGATCGAGTCGCCGACCATCGCCATCGACGTTGCTGCGCGGCGGTCCTGTCCTTCACCGGTGTTCGGTTCGGCACCCGGCTCGGTGACGATGCCATTGCTGTTCGTCTTGTCATCAGCGAAGTCGCCAGGTGCCGCTCCCAGACCGACCGTGCCCACCGTTGACGCACCGCCCAGCCGGCCGATCCCCCACGCAGCACCCGCACCGAGGGTGACAACACCTACGATCGCGGCAACCATGACAACGGCGGGGAAACGGGCGCGGTAGTACCTGATGGGCGGTTCGGGGGAAACCATTGCCTCCAGTGTGGTCGGAAAGCTCAGGGATGTGCCGTCATGCGACAGGTTTCACCACAATCATCAGGTGACCGCGCGGACCGCGGTGACGATCCCCAACGCGAAGAACACCACGGCCGCCGTCTTACGAACCAGTGCCAACGGCACCTTGCGCACGATCCACGATCCGGTCGTGACCGCCAGCCCGGCGACGGAGGCAAGCCCGCACCAGGC
>JAYURF010000396.1:0-1532 GCA_043756365.1 Acidimicrobiales bacterium | reverse complement strand
ACTGGCGAGGGGCAGTTCGGCGACGAGCGACAACCCGATCGCCCCACTTCCGGTACCAAGATCAACGCACACCAACTCGGGCCAATGTGGCAATGAACGCGCTCGTTGCAGGGCGAGCTCGACGAGCTGCTCGGTCTCCGGACGGGGGATCAGCACCCGTCGATCGACCATCAGATCGAGATGACGAAACGACCAGTGACCGAGCACGTACTGCACCGGTTCACCCGCGACGACACGAGCCACCATCGTGTCGAGGTGGTGCACCGTCGACTCGGTCGCCGGCCGATCGAGCTCGGCGAGGAACTCGGCACCCTCCAGCCCGCATGCCTCCTCGCACAGCCAGCGGGCGACGTTGCGTGCCCCAACAAGCGCCTCCGTTTCGACCCATAGCTGCCGCCACGAGACGGTGCCGGGTTCATTCACCGTCGCTCATCTGGCGCGCCCGTTCGTCGGCCAGGAGCGCCTCGACCACGTCCGTGAGGTCGCCGCCGAGCACGTCGGCGAGTCGGTAGATCGTGAACCCGATCCGGTGATCGGTGAGCCGGTTCTCCTTGAAGTTGTAGGTGCGGATCTTCTCGCCGCGACCACCCCCGCCGAGCTGCGCGCGCCGCTCGACCGAAGCGGCAGCGTCGTGTTCGTCCTTGGCGAGTTGCACCAGGCGGGCACGCAGCACCTGCAGCGCGCGGGCCCGGTTCTGGATCTGGCTGCGCTCGTCCTGCATCGTCACCACGACACCGGTTGGCCGGTGGGTGATCCGTACCGCAGAGTCGGTGGTGTTCACGCTCTGCCCGCCGGCGCCGCTGCTGCGGTACACGTCGACGTCGAGGTCGCGCTCGTCGATGACGAACTCCACCTCGTCGGCTTCTGGCAGCACCAGCACCGTGGCCGACGACGTGTGGATCCGGCCCTGGCTCTCGGTGACCGGCACCCGCTGCACGCGATGCGGTCCGCCCTCGAACTTGAGGTGTGTCCACGCGCTGTCGCCGCCCACCATGAACGTCACCTGGTTGAATCCGCCGAGGTCGCTCCTGTCGGTGTTCAACACCTCCAGCTTCCACCCCCTGGCCGACGCGAACGCGGCGTACATGTCGTACAGGTCGCGAGCGAACAAGTTGGCCTCCTCGCCGCCTTCTGCACCGCGGATCTCGATGATGACCGCCCGGCCGTCGTTCGGATCCTTGGGCAGCATGAGCGTACGGATGCGGTCTTCGACGTCGGTCAGCTGCGCTTCGGATGCGCTCAACTCGGCTCGCCATGCCTCTCGATCAGTACCGTCAGCATCGTTCATCAGCTCACGCGCAGTGGCCACATCGGCCAGCTTGGTGCGGTGCTCGCGCAGTGCCTCGACGAGCGGGATGAGGTCCTTGTAACGCTTCGATGCCGAGCGCAGACGTGAGGGGTCGGCCAGCACCTCGGGATCGCCGAGGCTGGTCTCGAGCAGTTCGAACTCGTCTTCGATCGTGGCCAGGCGTTCGATCACGACGCGACCGCAACGAACCGCGTGGGCACCGTGACGAGCGCCGCGAGCCGTT
>JAYURF010000395.1:0-4143 GCA_043756365.1 Acidimicrobiales bacterium | reverse complement strand
GCCGTTCCCCGGTCGAACACGAATCGCCGCAGCAGCATCCCGACCACGACGGTGATTGGCCACACCACCAGGCCGGTCCGCACTGCGAACGGCCGATTGCGCATCGACGGCTGAGCGGCAGCCACGGCCCATGCCACGGCGAGGGCGATGAGAAAAGGTGCGGCCACGCTGGCGATCCCGCAGGCCACGCTGTCGGCTACGTTGCCCGATTCGTTGTCGTGGTTGCGTCGACCGATGGCGACGAACACCAGCACCGACACCGCATCGAACAGCACCGCGAGTGCCCCAACCCGGTTCGGATTCGACGCGAACGGCGCAGGGCCGCGCCATCGTGTCGCACTCGACGTCGATCTGCTCACAGGAAGAAGCCGCCGAGCTTGCCGCGGTAGAACAGCAGCGGTTGTGGGTCGGAGTCGGGATGGGCGTGGTCGAAGTCGACGATGCGGCCCATCACGAAGTGGTGGTCGCCGGCATCGACGACCTGTTCGATCGTGCAGTCCATCCAGGCGATCGCGCCATCGAGGATCGGTGATCCGCTCACCTCCGATGGCACCCACCCAACGCCTTCGAACGGCTCGGCGATGCTCGACTTGGAAAACGTCCAGCACAGGTCGTCGTGGCCGCGGGCAAGCACGTTGACGCAGAACGAGCCCGAGGCGCGGATCCGCTGCCACCGTTCCGAATCGACCATCGGTAAGAAACCGACGAGCGGCGGATCGAGCGACACCGACGTGAACGAACCGATCGTGAACCCGATCGGCACGCCATCCAAGGCTCCGGTGATGACCGTGACTCCTGTGGGGAAGTGGCCGAGGACTTGCCGGTATCGCAGGGGGTCGAACGCCATCCGCCGACATTACCCACGCCGCGGTGACCTGATACCGCTCGTGTGTAAGCCTGTCCGACGATGATCGACAAGGCAACACTTCGGGTACGGATGAAACAGGTGTGCGAGGTCGTCGACGACCGGTTGATCCGCAGCGTGCAACTGTGGTCGCTGGTCGCCGAGTTGTCGGTGTACCAGCGGGCGCACACCGTCATGGCGTTCGCCTCGATGCCCATCGAGCCCGACACCGACGGACTGTTCGCCCGGTTGCACCGCGACAAGAAACGACTCGTGTTGCCCCGCCTCGAGCAGGGTGGAATCGTGCCCGCGGCGGTGGTGAACGGGTTTTCGTCGGGACAGTTCGGGATCCGCGAACCCGACGGGGAAAGCATCGACGCGTCGACCATCGACCTCGTCATCGTGCCGGGCCTGGCGTTCACTCTCGATGGCAGGCGGCTCGGACGCGGTCGGGCGTACTACGACCGCTTCCTCGCCCCGCTGGGTGCCGGCACCGTCGGTGTCTGCTTCAGCGAACAGATCGTCGACGAGATCCCGATGGAGCCCCACGACGTCGTGCTCGACCATGTCGTTCACGCCTGAGCCCCCAGCCGAGCCGAGTGGCACAGTTGACGACAATGGATTTCACGATCGAGGATTTGCGCGCCGCTGCTGATCTCGTTCACCGGCACGTACCGCCGACTCCGCAGTACGGGTGGCCGCTGCTGTCAGCTGAAGTCGGTGCCGAGGTTTGGGTGAAGCACGAGAACCACACGCCAACTGGTGCGTTCAAGGTGCGCGGCGGTGTGATGTACGTCGACCGTGTGGTGCGTGATCGCCCCCACGTCGCCGGACTGATCAGCGCGACTCGGGGGAACCACGGCCAAAGCATTGCGCTCGCCGGCCGTACGGCCGGCGTGCCGGTGACGATCGTGGTGCCGCACGGCAATAGCGCCGACAAAAACGCGGCGATGCGGGCGTTCGGGGCCGAGCTGATCGAGTACGGACGCGACTTTCAAGCGGCGCGCGAGCACGCTGGCGTTCTCGCATCCGAACGAGGTTTGGAGATGGTGCCGTCGTTCCATGACGACCTCGTGCTGGGTGTCGCGACCTACGCGCTCGAACTGTTCGAATCCGTGCCCGACCTCGACACCGTCTATGTCCCCGTCGGCATGGGGTCGGGCATCTGCGGCCTCATCGCCGTTCGCGACCTGCTCGGGCTGCCCACCGACATCGTCGGGGTTGTCGCCAAGGGTGCCCCCTCGGTAGCGCGATCGTTTGCGGCCGGAGAAGCCGTGAGCACCGACACCGTCGATACCTTCGTCGACGGGGTGGCCTGTCGGGTGCCTGATCCGGCGGCCATCGCCCACATCGTTGCGGGCGCGGCACGGATCATCGAGGTGAGCGACGAGGTCACCGCGGCGGCGATGCACCTGTTGCTGCGCACCACCCACAACCTCGTCGAGCCCGCCGGTGCGATCGCCACGGCCGGCATGTGCGCCGAGCGAGACCGGATCGCCGGCACACGCGTGGCAACCATCCTCACCGGCGGAAATCTCGACGCCCATCTCCTCGCCGACGTCCTCGCCGGTCGCACCCCGTCCCCATAACCCGGCCGCATCCCGCTCCGTCTCCCGCCAGCGCCCCCTGGCACCGCTAACCCGTTCGCGTCGATGCCGGTTTTAGACCGGTCGGGGTCACTGTCTGAGACTTGCGACCGCTTCATCGGGGCTCGTCCGTGACCAACGCGCGCCGCGGTGGTGCGCGTTGGTCACGGATGGGGTTTCGTCGGTGCCGCTCAAGCCGGTCGGGGTGACTGTGCTACGCCCCGTTGAACGGACGAACCCACGAGACACCCCATCGAGGGAGAACAACCCGCACGGGTGAAAAACGGGGCAACCGGACCTGTGCGACTTGCTACAGGTCGTCGTAGTACTCGCGGCCGAGGTGAGTGATCGGGTCTTCGCCCATCATCCAGCGCAGCGTGTTCTTCAGCTTGGTCAGTTGGATGAACAGGTCGTGTTCCGGATAGAGCCCCGGGGCGACCTGCGGGCTCTTGTAGTAGTAGCTGAGCCACTCCTGGATTCCGCCGAGGCCGGCGCGCTGGGCGAGGTCGCTGAACAGCACCAGATCGAGGGCCAATGGCGCAGCCAGGATCGAGTCGCGGCACAAGAAGTTGACTTTGATCTGCATGGGGTAGCCGAGCCAGCCGAAGATGTCGATGTTGTCCCAACCCTCCTTGTTGTCACCGCGCGGGGGGTAGTAGTTGATGCTCACTTTGTGGAACACATCGCCGTACAGGTCGGGGTTCTTGGCCGGCTCGAGGATGTCTTCGAGCACGCCGAGCTTGGACTCCTCTTTGGTCTTGAAGTTCTCCGGGGCATCGAGCACCTCGCCATCGCGGTTGCCCAGGATGTTGGTGCTGTACCACCCCGACAGGCCAAGCTGGCGGGCCTTCAGCATCGGGGCCAGGACGGTCTTGATCAGTGTTTGGCCGGTCTTGAAGTCCTTGCCGCTGATCGGCACATTGCGCTCGGTGGCCAGCTTGCGCAACACCGGCGTGTCGACGGCGAGGTTCGGGGACCCGTTGGCGAAGGGAACCCCCTCGAGGATGGCCGCGTAGGCGTACAGCATCGATGGCGCGATCATCTCGTCGTTGGCATCGATCGCCGCCTCGAAGCTCTCGATGTCCATGTGCTGAGGCCCTGGCTCGATGAAGATCTCGGTACTGGCGCACCAGATCATCACCACGCGGTCACAGCTCTTTTCGTCGCGGAAGGTGTTGATGTCCTCGCGGATCCCTTCCAGCATCGCCCGCTTGCTGATCTCGCCCTTGGTGTGCTCGCCGTCGAGGTTGCGCGCATACTTCCGCTCGAACGCCGCCGTCATTGGGCGCACGTCGCGCAAAACGTCGGAGATCGCCTCGATGTGCTTGCCACCGTCCAGCACACCGGCGCGCGACGCGGCGACGTAGGCGTCGTCGGGGAACACGTCCCACGCTCCCCACACGATGTCGTCGAGCGCGGCGAGCGGCACGAAGTCCTTCACCAACGGGCTGCGGTTCTGGGTGCGCTTGCCGAGGCGGATCGTGCCCATCTGGGTCAGGCTGCCGATCGGCAGGCTCTGGCCGCGCTTGACGAGTTCGACACCTGCGATGAGGGTGGAGGCAACAGCGCCGAGGCCGACCGTGAGCACACCGAGGCGCCCGGTCGCAGGGGCAATGGTTGGAGTCATGGCCGCAGGCTAGGTGCTTGTTGTCACGTGAGCACCGGCGGTGGTGACGGGGGTTGCGAATCCGATGGCATTCGTGGTTAACTGCT
>JAYURF010000394.1:0-4148 GCA_043756365.1 Acidimicrobiales bacterium | reverse complement strand
AACATCCTCGATCGGCTCGACCTGCACGAGTTCGCCGGGCGCCGCCTCGGCACGCTCAGCGGCGGCGAACGCCAACGGTTGGTGATCGCCAGAGCGCTGGCACAAGAAGCGCCCGTGCTGCTGCTGGACGAGCCGACCAGCGCGCTCGACATCGGCCACCAACAGCAGGCGCTCGAACTGGTCGACCGGATGCGCCGCGAGCATGGCCTCACCGTGGTCAGTGCGATGCATGACCTCACCCTTGCCGGGTTGTACGCCGACCGGTTGACGCTGCTCCATGGGGGCCACGTCGTGTCGACGGGCACGGCACAGCACGTGTTGCGTGCCGAGACACTGAGCGAGTTCTACGGGGTGAACGTCAGTGTTCACCACGATGACGATGGCACCGTCGTCGTCGTGCCCCGTCGCCGCGTGCTGTAGACGGACGCGTCACCAGGCAATGGGATCGTGGTCATCGTCGGGCGGCCGGAGCCTGAGCCCGCCGGCTGGATTGATCCACCGCCGGGCCTCGCGCTCGCTGCGCTGGTAGGCAAGGTCAGGATCGAACGGCAATTCGGGCACGATCACCCGGAACTTGCGTTGCAGGTGCTGCCGGCTACATCCAAGTAGACGAGACATCCGCCCGTAGGTCCACTGCTCACGCTTGGCCAAAGCGACGACGCGGGCTTCGAGCCAGGGCATGTACTCATCGGCGAGTTGCCGGTCGATCCTGAAAGAGACACTGCCGGTCGCCGGTCGCCGGGTCAGGCTGGATCGAACCAGTGGTCGCCGCAGAGAATCCGGTTGGCCTCGGCCGGACCCCACGACCCACGAAAGTATGGGTGCACCGGGCCGGGGGTGTCGAGAGCCGGTTGCACGACCCGCCATGTCTGCTCGACCACGTCCTCGCGAGCAAATCGGCGCGGCAGACCGGCGAGTGCGTCGTCGAGGAGGCGCTCGTACGCCTCGCGGCGCACGCCAAGGGCAGCCGCGAAATCGACCGACAGATCGACGTTCTGGCTGTCGAGGTGCGGCCCAGGGGTCTTCGCCTGCACGGTGAACGTCACCCCGTCGTTCTTGCCGAGGCGGAACCGCACCAGGTTGCGGTGCGGGGCGGGGCCTCCCGCTTCGTCGAACAGCAGGCTCGGCGGCTCGCGGAACTCCACCACCACCTCGGTGGCCGACTCGGTCAGTGCCTTGCCACAGCGCACGTACCATGGCACCCCGGCCCACCGCCACGACTCGATCTCCAGCCGCACCGCAGTAAACGTGTCGGTCTGCGAATCTGCCGCAACGCCCTCCTCGTCGCGGTAGCCGACGTACTGACCGCGCACCAGGTTGGCCGGGTCGATGGCCCGCATCGCGGCGAACACCTTGGCCTTTTCGTCCTGCAGGTAGCCGGCCTCCGGCCCGACCGGTGGCTCCATCGCCACCAGCGCAGCGACCTGCAGGAGGTGGTTCTGGAGTACATCGCGGATCGACCCGACGCTGTCGTAGAAGCTGCCCCGGCCCTCCACCCCGATCGTCTCGCTCATCGTGATCTGCACGCTGCGCACGTAGTTCCGGTTCCACACGGGTTCGAGCAGGGTGTTCGAGAAACGGAACACCAGCAGGTCCTCGACGCTCTCTTTGCCGAGATAGTGGTCGATGCGAAAGATCCGCTCCTCGGGGAACACCGATTGCAGCGTGTCGTTCAACTCGCGGGCACTGGTCACGTCACGCCCAAACGGTTTCTCGACCACGATCCGCCCCCGCTCGTTGAGCCCGACCGAAGCCAGCGATTCGGCGACCGTCGGGAACATCGACGGCGGGATCGCCATGTAGAACACGGCGTTCAAGCTGGAGTGGCGGTCGAGTGTGGAACGCAACGTCTCCCACGTGGCGGGATCGGCGTAGTCGCCCTGCACCAGGTCAAGCCGATCCAGCAGCGTCGCGATGACCGCAGGGTCGGCATCGGGAACCGTTTCGGCGATCGCTTCCCGCGCCCGGTCGCAGAAACCGGCGTCGGTCCAGTCGCTGCGGGCCACCCCGATCACCGGCACCTTCAACACCCCGCGCTGTTCCAGGTGGTACAGCGCCGGGAACAGCTTGCGCTGGGCCAGGTCGCCGGTGGCGCCAAAAAGCACCAGCGCATCGGCAACCGGTTGCGATGCGGCGATCACGACTTGGCCTCGACCGGAGTCGCCGCCGGGTGCTCGACATGGCCGCCGAACTGGGCCCGCATCGCCGACAGCACCTTGTGGGCAACATCACCGCGGTCCCGGGAGGAGAACCGGTCCCACAGTGCAGAAGCGAGCGTCGGCACCGGCACCCCCTCGTCGACTGCGGCGTGAATCGTCCACCGTCCCTCACCGCTGTCGCTGACCCGGCCCGCAAAACCATCGAGTGCTGGGTCGGCGACAAGCGCGGTAGCGGTGAGATCGAGCAGCCAGCTCGACACCACGCTGCCGCGCCGCCACAGCTCGGTGATCGCCCCGAGATCGAAGTCGTACTGGTAGTACTGCGGATGGGTGAGCGGGGCGGTTTCGGCATCGCGGACGTGCGATTCGCTCCCGATGTCGGCCTTGGCGAGCACGTTCAGTCCTTCGGCGTAGGCCGCCATCAGCCCGTACTCGATTCCGTTGTGGACCATCTTGACGAAGTGGCCGGCACCGCTCGGGCCGCAGTGCAACCACCCGCGTTCGGCTGTCGTCGGCGGGCCGTCACGCCCCGGCGTGCGTTCGGCCGTTTCGATCCCCGGGGCCAGGCAGTCGAAGATCGGTTCCAACCGTTCGACCGCACCGGGATCGCCGCCGACCATCAGGCAATAGCCGCGGTCCAAGCCGAACACCCCACCGCTCGTGCCAACGTCGAGGTAGTGCACACCTTCCGCCGCGAGCGGGGCGGACCGGTCGACGTCGTCGTGATACCAGCTGTTGCCACCATCGATGATTGCGTCACCTGGCTGGAGCAGCGGGGCCAGACGGTCGACGGTGGCTCCCACGAACGCCGCCGGCACCATGATCCAGATGTTGCGTGGGACCTGCAGGCTGGCGACCAACTCGTCCAACGATCCGGCGCCGCCGAAACCCTCGTCGGTCATCGTCGTGATCGCCGCCGGGTTGACGTCGTAGACGACGACGTCGTGGCCACCTCGCTGTAGCCGCCGTGCCATGTTGGCACCCATCCGTCCAAGTCCGATCATTGCCAGTTGCATGCACGCAGGTTGCCACGTTCCGGGTGCGGTTATCTTCGCGCCATGACCGAAACCGACATCTCCCGCGACCTGCGGGGCGCCACGGAAGCACACCGGCGCCTGGTCGCGGCGATTGCCACCATCACCGACGCCGATATCAGCGCCGCGTCGCTCCTGCCCGGTTGGACGATTGGGCATGTGCTCGCCCACCTGGCGCGCAACGCCGACAGCCATGTGCGGATGATCGCCGCAGCCGAAGCCGGCGAGGTCGCCGACCAGTACCCGGGCGGTATCGAGCAGCGCTCCGGTGATATCGAACGTGATGCGCAGCGGGGTGCGCACGAGCAGTTGGCCGATCTCGTCGAATCGATCGAGGCGCTGCATGCGTGCTGGGCGGCCACCACCGAACGCGGATGGGCCGGTAGCGCTCGAACATTCGCCGGTCCCGTCGCCACGACCGATCTCCCGTTTCGCCGCTGGCGTGAGACCGAGGTGCACCACGTCGACCTCGGCACGTGGCCCGGTGGCAGCTATGGCTTCGAGCAATGGCCGGCCGAGTACGTGCGGCTCGAACTGGGACGGATGATGATGCTGTGGTCGAGCCGCCGTCCGATGGGCATGACCGAGCTCCCGCCGGAGGCACTGGCTGCGCCGGAACGAACCCGGCTGGCATGGCTGATCGGTCGAACCGTGATCCCCGGCCTCCCCGCCGCCAACATCTTCGCCTGACCCAACGTACCTGCCAGCACAGCCCGCCAGTTCAGCCCGCCAGTTCAGGCACACAGGTCGGATGTCACCGCGACGGGCCCGGCAACGGCTTCGATGATCAGCATCACGGATGTGAACGTCAGCGGATCGAGATCGGCTTCGAGGCTGTAGCCGAACTCGACGAGCCGGTCGGCCGTCTCGGTCGCGACGCATCCGGCGGGGTTGCTCAGGTCGAGCCGGTCGAGCACCTCGGGCGGGAGCTTGCCGGAATCGATGAGCTGACCGA
>JAYURF010000393.1:0-4149 GCA_043756365.1 Acidimicrobiales bacterium | reverse complement strand
GCGGTCGCCCGTCGCTACAGGCGACCGATGACGAGAGGTCGAGTCGAGGCGTCGTAGTAGACCGACACCGACAGCGTCGACCACGAATACCCGATCACGATCCCGGAGGTGCTGACATACAGCCGCAGCACACCTCGGCCCACGCCATCCTCGTAGGTTCCGTTAGCTCGGCGGCGGGTGTCGGTGGTGCCGTGCCCCGTTTTCGACGAGTCGATCACCTGGATCTCGTACTGCGTTGTGCCGACGACGATGGGTGCGCTCGGCGGGCGCGGCGTCGCCGCACTCGCGGCGATCATCAGGTGACCGGTGACACCCGCGTCGGGAGCGAGATACTTGGCTGCGAGGAGGTCGCCCGCAACGATCTGGCTGACGGCGACGATTCGCGTGAATCGGTTCTGCGCGACGATCGCGTCGTAGTACTTGGCCGACGTTGGCGAGGTGGAACCCATCCACGTCGTGAAGTATGTCGATGACCATCCGTACGCCTGCTTCAACACGCGGGTCACGAACGGGGCGCACTCGGACCGGTTCGAGTAGATCGTCGATCCGGCCACTCCCGGCCAGGTGAGGAACGTCGGGCTGGTGCCATACGCGTTGTCTGCCGGGATGACGTTCACCGCAACGCTCGTCGCCCAGTCGAGGTGCGCTGGAGGCGCTGCCACGACCCCGCCTCCACCGACGGTCGCCGCCCCGAAGAGCAACGTCAACATGGCCGCGCACCGGAGGAGCGATTTCATCCTAGTGAGTGTGCCAGCGACGCGCGACGACCAAGTTCCGCGCGTCGGCGTTTTTCATCACGTTTCGGTCAGCTCATGAACGCTACGTGGGCAGCAGGAGCTGATATCAACGAGCGTGGTCTGCTGACACGATGGATCGTCCTCGTGTCGTACGCTTGACCGCATGGAAGGCGTGCATGATCTCGGCGGGCTGGGCGGCTTTGGGCCGGTGCGCACCCCGGGCAGCGACGCGACGCACACCGAGGAATGGGAGGTGCGCGCGCAGTGGCTGGCACTTGCCGCGTGCCGCAGTTCTCGACCGTGGATCGAACGGATCGACCCGCCCAACTACCTTGCCACGTCGTACTACGGGCGGTGGCTTCGTGCGGCCGAGATGGGCGCGGTGGGCAACGGAATCGTCACCGCTGCCGAGCTTGCGGCCTCACTTGAAACCGTGCGCGCTCGTATCGAGCAGGGGGAGCTCCCCGTTCGCGCCAACGACCCGGCACGGGCGCGCGCTGTCGCCGACTACATGACCAGCACTTCGCCGTCGGCGCCCGCCGTCTCGCCACGGTTCGCAGTCGGTGACGCAGTCGTGCCCAAGCGGATGTGGCAGCCGGACGTCCACCATCGCTGTCCGCGGTACGTGCGTGGCGTGCGTGGTGTGATCGAGCGCATCTGTGGTGTCGAGCCGTTGGCCGGCGTCCGCCGGGCAGAGGTGATCGAGCCCGTCTACACCGTGCGCTTCGAGTCGCCAGCGGTGTGGGGCGATCGCTCCGATGAGGTGCCATTCGCGATCCACGTCGACATGTGGGACAGCTACCTGGACGCCGCATGACCGACCACAACGATCACGACCACAACGACCACAACGCGCACGACCACGACCACGACCACGAGCACGGCCACGGCCACGAGCACTATGCGACACCGAAGTCGCGGCGCCCTCGGTCGGAGTTCGAGTTGCGCACGATGGCGCTGGAGGCGGTGCTGACCGAGAAGGGCATCGTCAGCACGGATGCGGTTGATACGTTCGTCGAGATCATCGAGCACCGGATGGGGCCGCATCACGGGGCGCGTGTGGTCGCCAGGGCGTGGGCCGATCCCGAATATCACGAGCGGCTCCTTGCCGACGGAACCGCGGCGACCGCCGAGCTCGGCATCGCCGGTGCTGAAGGCGACAACATTCGCGTGGTCGCCAACACCGCCGATGTACACAACCTCGTGGTGTGCACGCTGTGTTCCTGTTATCCATGGCCACTGCTCGGCGCTCCGCCGATCTGGTACAAGAGCTTCGCCTTCCGGGCGCGGGCCGTGGCCGAGCCGCGGGCGGTGCTGCGCGAGTGGGGTACCGAGCTCGACGACACCGTCGAAGTTCGGGTGTGGGATTCGAGCGCCGAGGTTCGCTACCTGGTGCTCCCCGAACGACCAGCCGGGACCGAGAATCTGGGCGAGGACGAACTGGCTGCGCTCGTCACCCGCGACTCGATGATCGGCGTCAGCCGGGCTTCGCCGGTTGGAAGCTGAGCAACCGGTCGCGCAGGCCAACCCACTCGGCTGACCCCATCGGGTCATCGGCTACGAGCGCACCGTCGGCATCGAACGCGCGTCGCCCCCAACTCACGGCTGCCCCTTCGGCGAAGCGGCGGTACAGCTCGACGTGCGCGGAGGCGGTCTGTTCGGAGCCCGGGTGCGGCGCAGCGCCGGCGATCGGAGTGACTTCGTTCTCGACGCCTCCATCGTGGTAGCGATACGCGGCGGCTTCGGCCCGTTCGATCCGCAGCTCGTGCTCCGTTGTCGTGCCCGCTTCGAGCATCAGCCGTTCCAGTGCAACGACCCACGATGCGTAGTACGGCCGTTCGGGAGCGTCGGCAATGGCGGCGATCAGCCGATGGCGGAACTGCTCCCACTCGAGACCGAGCCGGTCGACTGCCTCGATTGCCAGCGCATACGCCCGGCCCTCCCACGGCTCGGCGAAAACCGGCTCGCCGGCCGCACCCGAGTTCAAACCAGGGGGTTCAACGCCGCGCAATGCCGCGCGCAAGGTCTCTGCTGTCACCGTCACGGACCCCATCCTCGCACCGGCAACCGTCGCGGCCACCGGCCGAACCCGTTCATTGACGGAGACCGCAGACCATTCGAGCAACTCGTCGGTCAGCGAGCAGCCACACAGGCGCCCCGCCGCTGCGTGGTCTACGGTCGCCGTCATGGGACGACACGCAATCAAAACGCCTCCGCATCACGCCACCTGGGCGGAGTTCCTCGCCGTGTGGCGCGAGGCTGATCAGATCGACGTGTTCGAGTCGGCGTGGAGCTGGGATCACTTCTACCCGTTGGCACCACCGTGGGACGGGCCAAACCTGGAGGGTTGGACGATGCTCGCCGCTCTCGCTCAAGCGACCAACCGGCTACGACTTGGGGCAATGGTCAATGGGATGCATCACCGGCATCCAGCGGTCACGGCGAACATGGCGGCGACGGTCGACATCATTTCGGGCGGCCGGCTCGAACTCGGCATGGGTGCCGGGTGGAACGTGATGGAATCGACTGCGTACGGCATCGAGCTGGGGACGCTGAAGCAACGCTTCGACCGCTTCGACGAGGGCATCGAGATCATCGTGTCGCTGCTGGCGAACAAGGCCACGAGCTTCTCCGGTGCGTACTTCGAGCTGACCGATGCGTGGTGCGAGCCCAAGCCCGTTCAGGCGAGGATCCCGCTGGTGATCGGCGGCCGGGGCCGCACCCGAACGCTCAAGACCACGGCCCAGTTCGCCGACCAGTGGGACATGACCTTCCCCGCCCAGCCCTCCGACTGGACCGAGCTCGACGAAGTGCTGCGCGCCCACTGCGACACGGTGGGTCGCGATCAAGCCGAGATCACTCGATCGATCCATCTCGCGTTCCCCGTCGACGCCGACCCCGCCGCGCTGTCGGATCAAGCTGCCGGCTTCTTCGCCGCCGGCGTGGATCTGGTCGTGTGGTCGATGCAAGGCGAGATGGACCCAGCCCGCCTCGCACCCCTAGCATCCGCCCTGAACTGAGGGCTGCCTCCGGGAGCCGCACACCTCCCGACATCGCCCCGGCCCCGCTCCCCCGGCCACGCTCCCCAGGCCCCGCTCCCCCGGCCCCGCTCCCTGGCGGCGTGTCGTTGGAGTGGCCGCGTGTCGAGAAAGCCCCCTCCACGGTGGATTTCTCGACAAACGGGCGCTCCACCCGGCTGGATTGCGGGCTGGCTGGCTGGCGTCAGGCGGCTGGAAAGGCCAACAGCACCACGAGCGTCAGTGTCGGGTCGACGACTTTGTCGAGACCCTCCAGATCTGGTCCCGCGATTACGTCGGGACCAATCACCAACACGCTCAGCACCGTGCCGTCATCAGCGAAGTAGACGCCCTGAGGGACGCCCGGAATCGGTTCTGCACGTTCGCTCACGATG
>JAYURF010000392.1:0-12144 GCA_043756365.1 Acidimicrobiales bacterium | reverse complement strand
TGGTCATCATCTACCGGGGCACCGGTCACCTCAACTTCGCCCAGGGCGAAATGGCGTTGTTCGCCACCTACGTCGTCTATCAAATGGGCGAATGGGGTTTGCCGATAGGTCTTGCCCTCGTGATCGGGCTTGCGGTCGGGTTTGCGGTGGGCGCCGTCGCCGAGGTCACCTTGATCCGCCCGATCAGCAAGAAGTCACCGTTCGCGGTGTTCATCGTGACGATCGGGTTGTTCCAGTTGCTGAACTGGATGGATGGGGCGATCTGGGGTGATCAGCTGCTCCCCAACAGCGGGGTCGGTAGCAACCAGAAGACCTTCCCCACGTTGTTCCCGAGTGGTAACGACGACTTCATCTCCATCTTCGGCGCGGCGTGGCGGCTGAAGTACCTCGGTGTGCTGGTGCTCGTGCTGCTCATCACCGGAGCGCTGTTCCTGGTGTTCAACAAGACCCGTTTCGGGTTGGCGATGCGCGCCGTGGCCAGCAATGCGGAGAGCGCCAAGTTGGTTGGCATCCGCACCAACACCGTGCTGATGGTCAGCTGGGGGTTGGCCGCTTCGATCGGCGCGCTGGGTGGCGTGGTGTTCGCTGGGATCAATGGCAACGTCAACCTCGGGTTGATGTTCACCGTGTTCATCTACGGGTCGGCAGCAGCCACCCTCGGCGGGTTCGACTCGCCGGGTGGTGCAGTGATCGCCGGTCTCGCGATCGGGGTGATCGAGAACCTGGCCGCCGGCTACTTCCAGGAATGGGTCGGCCAGGAACTGAAGCTCGGCGTCGCGTTCGTGGTGATCCTTGTCGTGTTGATGGTGAAACCGTCCGGGCTGTTCGGGACCGCAAAGGTGGAACGGGTATGAGGTCGCTGATCACCATCCGTGAGGGCGGACCCGGCCATTGGGCGCTGCGGGTCGTGGCCACCGTGCTGTTAGCCGCGGTGATGATCTGGATTCCCACCCAGGGCAGCAATGGGATGATGACCGAGGCCACCGAGGCGCTGACGCTGATGTCGGCGGCGATGGCGCTCAACCTGGTACTTGGCTACACCGGGCAGATCTCCATCGGCCATTCGGCGTTCTTCGGCATCGGCGCGTACGCCACCGGCATCGGTGTGTCGCGGTGGGGCTGGAGTCCATGGCTGACGCTGCCGCTCGCGTTCACCGTCGCGTTCGTGGTCGGAGTGCTGGTGTCGTTCCCCGCGTCGCGGATCAAAGGGGTGTATCTCGCGCTGGTCACGCTCGCGTTGGCACTCGTGTTCCCTGCGTTCGTCACCTGGCGCAAGCTCACGTGGCTGACGGGTGGCGGCCCGGGGCTCCCCAACGACGACAGCGTGGTCAACACGACCGGGTTCAACATCGGTCGACGTGACGGCCAGATGCGCCGCTTCGAAGTCTTTGGCTGGGACCCGCTCGGCGACCTGCGCTCGATCGACGCGAAGACCCCGTTCTACTTCTGGATCGCGGCGGGGGTCGCGGTGATCGTGTACGTGGTCTGCCGCGGCATCGTCAAGAGCCGTGTCGGCCGGTCGCTGGTGGCGATCCGCGACAACGAAACGGCTGCTGCGGTGATGGGCGTCAACCTCGTGGCCACCAAGGCGCTGATCTTCGGCGTCTCCGCCGGTCTGTGTGCGCTCCCCGGTTCGGTGACAGCGATCCGCATCGGGTCGGTGAGTCCCGGCATCTCCAGCCTCACTCTGATCGGGGCGATCACGTTCCTGATCGTGATGGTGATCGGCGGCGCTGGGTCGTTGTGGGGACCGGTGGTGGGTGCGGTGCTGTACACGTTCATCACCGCCCGAACCGGAGGGTGGGCCGATGACGACAGCATTCCCGGCGTCCTCCGGCCACTGTTTTCGTGGGCGAAAACTCCCCCTGGCACCGGCATCTTTGCGGTCGCCTTGATCGTACTGATGTTCGTGGCTCCCCGTGGAGTCGTCGGGGTATGGAGACAGCAGACACCCAGAATCGTGCGTGTCGTCCCTCGCCTCGTTGGCGTCGCGGCGGCAGCCGAAACGGCGGCTCTCGCAGCCGTCATCACCACCACCGAAGTTGACGCCGAGATTGCCGACAGTGCTGCTGACAGCCCTGACGGCAGAACCGACGGCGAAGGTGGTCAGATACAACCACGAGATAACCCACTCGTCATCCAACCAACATCCACCGAATCAGTGGGGGAGAACCAATGATCCAACGACGCAAAACCGTCACCGCCGCATTCGCGGCCACCATGTTGTTGCTTGCCGCATGTGGCAGCGACGACGAGACCACGACCAATACCGACGCACCATCGTCGGTATCCGACGCACCCGACGAGACAGACGCGCCGGACGTCACCGATGCGCCGGATGCGACTGACGCCCCGGACGCGACCGATGCACCGGTCGACACCGATGCGCCAGCCACCACGGAGGCCGCCGTCGAGGGGTTCGCGGTCAACACCGATGACTGTGTCGATCCCGATGCAGCCAATGCCCCGATCGAAGGCACCGTCAAGATCGCCGCGGCGATGCCGCTGACCGGCGGGGTCGCCGCGGCCGCGTTCGCTCCGGTGAAGGACGGTTTCGATGCCTACATCAGCTACGCCAACGAGCAGGGCCTACTCGATGGCTACACGATGGAACTGACGATCGAGGACGACCAGTACAACCCCGAGCTGACCCCGGGCGCGGTCGCGACCCAGATCGACGCCGGTGCGCACATCTTCTCCGGCATCATCGGTTCGCCGAACAACTCAGCCGTGCGCGACGTGCTCAACGACGAGTGCATCCCGCAGCTGAACGCCCTGACCGGGTCGCCGCGCTGGGGTGAGGTTGCCGACTACCCGTGGACCACCGGATTGCTGGTGCCCTACACGGTTGAGTCGCAGGTCTACGCCAAGCAGATCGCCGAGCTGTTCCCCGACGGCGCGACGGTGTCGCTGTTCTACGTGAACAACGAGTTCGGCCAGATCTATGCCGACGCCTTCAGCGAGGTTGCCGGTGACTACGGACTGGAGATCCTCGGTGAGCAGACGATCGAAGCGAGTGACTCCAACCCGCCAACGTCGCAGGTGACCAACATCGCCAGCGAGCAGGCCGACATCGTGATGGCCGTCCCGCTCGGGGCCGGGTGCATCTCGTTCCTCAGCGAGATGGCATCGGCGAAGGCGCAGAACCCCGATTGGACGCCGTTGACGTTCATCACCAACACCTGTGCCAGCAGCCTGATCCTCGGTGCTGCCGGTCCGGCTGCTGACGGGTTGTACACCAGCGGGAACCTGCTTGACCTGACCGACCCGGCCAACGCTGAGATCCCCGAAGTGGCGACCTACCTCGACTACATGACCAGCCTCGGCAAGGGCGACATCGTTGCCACCGCCGGTGCCGGGTGGACCACGGGTGAGGCCACTGTGGCCATCCTGCAACAGGCCGCGGCATCGCCCGACGGGTTGACCAGGGCATCCATCATCAACGCCGCCCGCGCTTTCGAACTCACACCGTCGCTGGGTCGCGAAGGTGTGGTGTTCAAGTCCGTCGGTGAGGAGGACCCGTACCTGGCCGAGACGTTGCAGGTGCTCACCTACGACGCCGATACCCAGACCTTCGACGAAGTGGGTGAACTGATCAGCGAATTCGAAAGCTGAACGTCGTGGCGGTCGCTGGTGCGACCGTCACGACCACGTGATCCGCAGCGGCCCGCCCCATCAGGGGCGGGTCGTTTCGGTTTCGAGCGCCGAACTGATCCTTCGGTGGCGACGCCAAATAGGTGAGCCGTTAGATTCGCCGGCGTTGCTGTGGCGAGTGCGTGCAGCCTGACAGAGGGGTTGCCGATGGTCGTGGTGGCAGTTGATCGAGCAAGGGAACGGCCGAGCGAGGTGGCGTTGCGTGACGCTCAAGTTGCGCTCGATTGGACCGCGCTCAACGAGACGCTCAACCGTGTGGCGAACGCGTTGCACGCCTCGGATCTCGGGGGGCAACGGCGCGTCGCCGTGTATGCCGAGAACTCGGTGGAGACGGTGCTCGCCCACCTTGGCGGGCTGTTGGCCGGGGTCAGCACGGTGCCGGTCAACTTCCATCTCACCACCGACGAGGCCGCGTTCATCCTGCGCGACTCGGCGGCGACGATCGTGTTCGTCGGGCCCGAGAACATCGAGCGCGGCCTCGCCGCGGCGCGCCTCGCTGGCACCGCCACCGTGATCGCCTGGAGGCGCGACGGCGCTGGCGGTGCTGACGGTGCGTCGGTCGGTGTGGTGTCGTGGGAGCGGTGGCTGGCCGAGGCCGACCCGGCCGAACCTCCCGCCGACGTGGCCCCGTTGCCGAATCTGATGTACACGAGCGGCACCACGGGCGTGCCCAAAGGTGTCGATCTGCCCCCATCGATGTTCGCCGGCGGAGCCACCATGGCCGCCCATGTCGCCGCATTGCAACTGAGCCGGTTCGCGGTGCTTGGCACGCACCTGGTCGTCGGGCCGATGTATCACACAGGCCCGCTGTCGGGCATGCGCACGCTTGCCGCCGGTACACCAATCGTGGTGCTCGGGCGCTTCGATGCCGAAGCCGTGCTCGATGCGATCCAGCGGTACGGGATCGAATCGACAGTGATGGTGCCCACGCACTTCCGTCGTTTGCTGCAGCTGCCGGCCGAGGTGAAGGCGCTCTACGATCTGTCGTCGCTGAAGCTCGTCACCCACACCGGCGCGGTGTGCCCGCTCGATGTGAAAAAACAGATGATCGACTGGTTCGGTCCGGTGTTCGTCGATGCGTACGGCGCCACCGAGGTCGGCACGATCTGTTCGATCGCGAGCGCCGACTGGCTCACTCACCCTGGCAGCGTCGGCAAGGTGATGCCGCCGTTCACCCGTGCGATCGTGGTCGATGACGACGACCGAGAGGTTCCGCCGGGCACCGAGGGTCGGTTGTACTTTGAGGATTCCACGGGCCGTGGCGTGGTCTATCCCAACGACCCCGACAAGACCGCCAGCGCTCACCTGCGCCCCGGTGTGTTCACCATCGGCGAGATCGGCTACGTGGATGACGACGGTTTCGTGTACCTCACCGACCGGTTCAGCGACATGATCGTGGCGGGCGGGGTGAACATCTACCCGGCCGAGGCCGAGATGGTGCTGCAGGCACATCCGCAGGTTGCCGATGTGGCCGTCATCGGCGTTCCCGATGCAGACTTCGGCGAGGCGGTGAAGGCACTCGTGGTGCCCCTCGATCCTGCCGATCCACCCGA
The DNA here is from genome assembly GCA_043756365.1 of Acidimicrobiales bacterium. Classification (GTDB taxonomy): domain Bacteria; phylum Actinomycetota; class Acidimicrobiia; order Acidimicrobiales; family Ilumatobacteraceae; genus VFMC01. The sequence continues at coordinate 6,937 of JAYURF010000392.1, read as the reverse complement.
CGTAGGCGAACTGATCGCGCTGTGCCGCAGCAGCCTCGCTACCTACAAGTGTCCGCGCACGGTCGACATCGTGTCGTCCGTCGGCCGCACCGCAATGGGCAAAGTCAACAAGCGGGCACTGCGCTCGCCGTACTGGGAGGGGTCGCCACGTGGGTGAGCCAAACGTGATCGTCGAGACGCCGGCACCGTCGATCCGCCGGCTCACACTCAACCGGCCGAGTAAACGAAACGCATTGTCGAACGCGTTACGCGGCGAGTTGTTCGCCGAGGTGCGCGCCGCCGACGCCGATCCCGACATCCGAGTGATCATCGTCCGTGGTGCCGGTTCGTGCTTCTCGGCTGGTTACGACCTCGCCCAAGATCCGACCGAAACGCTGCCATGGCCGATCACCCGAGCCGACGGAGGTTGGGCACGACATGTGCTCAACGGCTGGTTCGAGATGATGGATCTGGCCACCCCGCTGATCGCCCAGGTTCATGGGTACTGCCTCGCAGGTGGAACCGAGCTGGCATCGGCGTGCGACCTTGTCTACGTCGCCCACGACGCCCAGATCGGGTATCCGCCGGTTCGTTCGATGAGCTCGCCCGACATGGCCTGGCACGTGTGGCTGATCGGGATGCGCCGGGCGATGGAGGCAATGCTGACGGGCGATTCGATGAACGGCGACGAAGCGGTGGTCGCCGGATTCGCCAACCGCGCCTTTGCCGCCGAGGAACTCGATGAACGGGTTCTGGAGGTGGCTGCACGGGTGGCTCAGGTTCCGCCCGATCTGCAGGCGCTGAACAAGCGCGTGGTCCACCGGGCGATGGAGGTGATGGGCATGCGCGAAGCGATGCGCGCCACCGCCGACATCAACGCACTCGGCTTTCACCAGCGCAGCTCGCGCGAGTACTTCGCCAAGCTCGCCCAAGGTGTCACCACCGCCCTGTCCACGCGTGACGAGGCGTTCGGCGACTACAGGGAGGGGTCGCGGTGAGCGTCTCGCTCGACGCGTTGAACACGATTCGCTATGACGTCGTCGCGCCCGGCGAGCGGGGAGTCGCGGTAGTAACCCTCAACCGGCCCGAGAGCCGCAACGCGCAGAACAAGCGGATGACCTATGAGATCAATGCAGCTTTCGACGACGCGTCGCGGCGCAGTGATGTGAAGGTCATCGTGCTGCAGGCCGACGGTCCGCACTTCTCCAGCGGCCACGACATGCGTGATACCGAGAGCCACCGCGACTTCGATCTGGTGTCCACCCACGGCGGCTTTGGCCGCGATGGCCAGGAGGGCCACATGGCGTGGGAGGAGGAGCTGTACTTTCAGATGTGCTGGCGGTGGCGCAACATCCCCAAACCGCTGATCGCCGCGGCGCAGGGCAAGACCATCGCCGGTGGATTGATGCTGCTGTGGGTGGCTGACGTGATCGTTGCCAGCGACGACGCGTTGTTCAGCGATCCGGTGGTGGGCATGGGTGTCAACGGCGTCGAATACTTCGCCCATCCGTGGGAACTGGGCGCACGCAAGGCTAAGGAACTGCTGTTCACCGGCGACTGGGTGACCGCCGACGATGCCCATCGTTTGGGCATGGTCAACCATGTCGTGGCACCCGAGCAGTTGCGCCCGTTCGTGATGACAATGGCCGAGCGCATTGCCGCGAAACCGAGCTTCGCGTTGAAGCTGGCCAAGGAGAGCGTCAACCAAACGCTCGAGGCGCAGGGTCAGTTCACCGCGTTTCGCAGTGCGTTCTCGTTGCAGCACCTCGCCCACGCCCACAACCGGGTCCGGTTCGGGATCCCGGTCGACCCCGGTGCCCAACGTGAGGCCTGAGTTGCCGCTCCGCGGGATCGCTCGATGACATCGCGCGTCAGCGCCGCCCCGCGCCGGCTCGGTCGGCCCAAGGATGTCGCGTCTGCCGAAACCCATGAGCGTCTGCTGAGCGAAGCGCGCCGGGCATTTGCGCGTGACGGCTTGGACGCGGCAACCAACCGCGAGATCGCCGAAGCCGCTGGTATCACCGCTGGCGCGATCTACCACTACTATCCGTCGAAGTTGGAGCTGTACGTCGCGGTGTACGAACAGGTCCAGCACCTCGTGTACGACGCGTTTGGTGTAGCGGTCACCGCACATGTCACCATCGTCGATCAGCTCTGCGCCGTACTCGACGCTGCCGTCGCACTCAATCGTCGCGACCCGTCGATCGCTGGTTTCGTCGTTGGCGTGGCCAGCGAAGCCGAGCGCCATCCCGAGCTCGTTCAGCGCCTTGCCAACGCACACTCGGTCAGCACACGGTTCGCCCGCCGATTGGTGGAAGACGCGACCGAACGCGATGAGCTCGCCCCCGATGTGTCGGCACGGGCGTTGGAGGATCTGATCAACGCGGTGCTCGGCGGTCTCGCCCGGTTCAGCAGCCAGACCGGCGACGCGGCGCGACACGAGAGCGCTGTTGGTGTGTTGAAGCGGTGCATGACCGGCGGTCTGTTGCGCTGACCGGGTGTGCCGGTCAAGCGATTGTGCAGGCGAACACGCTGCCGATGAGCTCGGCGACCGGGTCGGTGGTGGGTGAAGCCGTGGGTGGCGTGTCGCCCAGCGTGGCGAGCAGATCGTCGATGCAGAAGCGATCGACCGCGTGGCCCGCCTCCTCCAGTGACTCAACGAGTGCCGCCACAACACCCGCTGAGGTGGACGTGGCCGGTAGCGAGGTGTCTGGTAGTGAGGTGTCTGGTAGCGAAGTCGAGGTGGTCGAGGTGGTCGAGGTGGTGGAGGTGGTCGAGGTGGTCGAGGGTGCGGTGGGGGTCGTGGACGGGGCGAGCGGCGCGGCGGTGGTGACCACGACGACGTTGGCGTCTCGGACGCATTCGAACAACTCCAGGCCAACCCGGGCGGCCGTGTCGCTGATCGCGGGATCGCCAGCCGGGCCAGCGTCGACGAGGGACGACACGTCGCTGTCGGGGATACGCGACAGCACACTCGCAGTACAGCGCGAATCGAGCTGCGCTCCGTTCGCGCGGGCCTGATCGATCAGCAAGGCGAGCGCGGCCGTACGAGCCGGTGACGGCGGCGTCGCCTGTTCGTTGCCGCATCCGGAGATCGTCACGATCGCGGCGATCGATCCGGTGATCCATCTGTTCAGGGCGCACCCCTTTCTCCGTCTCGGGTCGGATGAATACAGGAACCGTGTGTTCGTCAAGTTCATCGGCACCGCGTATCGCCGCCTTGACAATTCCTTATTGCAAGGGTGCGTAGCTCGATCAGCCCGGGACCATTGGTGACCATGTCGAACGTGCCGGGTTCGCCGACTGCCGACGCCGGCCCCCGAGGGCCGGGCACCTGTGGACTCCGCGCCCCGTCCGTGCGAACTTTGTCGGTGTGGACAGGTTCAGCCGGTCGCCACCGACGATATTGGTCTCGGCTGGTCCCGTCCGTGCGAACTTTGTCGGTGTGGACAGGTTCGGCCGGTCGTCGGCGACAAAGTTCGTTTTGGGCCGGGGCTTCGTAGCTCGATCAGCCCGAATGGGGAGCGCACGTGCGACGATGGGCGCATGAGTGATTCCGTGGTGGTTGCCGAGGGTGTGTTCACCTGGCCGTCTGATGCGCCGCAGTTGATCGGCAGCTACTTCCCCGACAGCGGTGTCACCACCTTTCCCGCTGCCGGCTCGTGCCCCAAGACCTCATCCACGAACGTGGAACGCGTGTTGCTGCCGCGACAGGGGACGCTGTGGAGCTGGACCATCCAGGGTTTTCTGCCAAAGAATCCGCCGTACGCCGGTCGCGAGAGCGCCAAGGAGTTCGTGCCGTACGGCGTCGGGTACGTGCGCCTCGGCGATCAGGTGATCGTCGAGTCACGCCTCACCGTCAACGATCCGGCACAGCTCGAAATCGGAATGGACGTCGAACTCGTCGTGATCCCGTTCGCGCAGGACGACCAAGGTCGCCAGATCCTCACGTACGCGTTCGCGCCCGTCGCATCCGCCAACTCCCAGAACGGAGCCCCGTCGTGACAGACGTCGCTATTGTCGGCATCGGCATCCACCCCTTCGGCCGCCACAACCTCACCGGTATGGAACAAGGTGCCTTCGCCGCCCGCGCGGCGATGGCGGACGCCGGCATCGAGTGGGGCGATGTGCACTATGCGTTCGGCGGCTCGAACGCCGCGGGGAATGCCGACACGATGGTGAGCATGCTCGGCCTCACCGGGCTGCCGTTCATCAATGTCGCCAACGGCTGCGCGACGGGTGGCAGCGCGCTGATCAGCGCGCACAACGCGATCAAGGCCGGCGCGGCCGACGTGGTGATGGCGATCGGGTTCGACAAGCACCCCCGTGGCGCGTTCGATCCGAACCCGGAGGACTTCGGCCTCGGCAAGTGGTACGGCGATAGCGGGCTGATGCTCACCACACAGTTCTTCGGGATGAAGATCCAGCGGTACATGCACCAGTACGGCATCACCCGCTCCACGCTGGCCAAGGTTGCTGTGAAGAACTTTGCCAACGGTGCCAACAACGACAACGCCTGGCGGCGCAAAGCGATGAGCGAAGACGAGGTGCTGAACTCCGCGATGCTGAGCGACCCGCTGACGCAGTACATGTTCTGCTCGCCCGGCGAGGGCGGGGTGGCCCTGGTCCTGGCCCGCGCCGACCTTGCCACCAACTACACCAGTCGGCCCGTGTACTTACGATCGGCTGTGCTGCGCAGCCGGCCCTTCGGCAGCTTCGAGGTGTTCAACTCGTGGTTGTCGCCGGATCGTGGGGACAGCCCGAGCGTGGGTGCAGCTGCGGCCGCGTTCGAGCAGGCCGGCGTGGGTCCAGACGAGATCTCGCTGGCGCAGGTGCAAGACACCGAGAGTGGTGCCGAGGTGATGCACATGGCGGAGTGCGGCTTGTGTGTCGACGGCGAGCAGGAGCGAATGATCCAACTCGGCGAAACCGATCTCGGTGGACGGCTGCCGATCAACACCGACGGCGGTTGCATCGCCAACGGTGAGCCGATCGGTGCCTCCGGCCTACGTCAGGTGTACGAGAGCGTGCTGCAACTGCAAGGCCGTGCCGGTGTGCGCCAGGTCGACAACGCAAGCACCGCGTTCACGCACGTCTATGGCGCTCCGGGAATCAGCGGCTGCACCATCTTGAGCACCTGACCGTCGGGGCGCCAGATGGCCATGATCGCCAGGCCGACCCACACCAGGCCGAACCCGGCCAGCCGCTCGGGTGGCAACGCTTCGCCGTAGACGGCCCACCCGAGCGCGAAGTTGATCGACGGCACGAGGTACTGCATCGGCCCCAGCACCGTGAGCGGGACCCGTGGCGCGGCCCAGGCGAACAGCATCAGTGGTATCACGGTAGCCACACCGGTGAGCGCGACCAGCACCCACTCGCCGGCCGTGGCGGTGGAAGCAACGCTGCCGCTGCTGCCCGCCAGCGCGGTGATCACCACGGCTGCTGGCACCAGCAGCACGAACGATTCGGCTGACATGCTCTCGACCGGGGTGAGCGGCACCTGCTTCTTCAGCCAGCCGTAGATGCTCCACGAAATTGCAATGGTCAGCGCGATCCATGGCACTGCCCCATACGAAATGGTCAGCACGAGGATCGCCGCGACGGCGAACACGATGGCCACGATCTGGGCTCGGCGGAGCCGCTCGTGAAACACGATCACACCAATCGTGATTGCGCCCAACGGGGCCATGAAGTAGCCGAGCGCGGTTTCGATGACCCGGCCGTTCACCACCGCCCACACATAGGCGGTCCAGTTGGCGGTGAGCAGAACCGCCGAGAGCACCACCCGGCCGAGCAGCGAGCGCGAATGCAGCACGTGCCGCACGTGGTGCCAGCGACGGGTCGCCGTCAACACCACCGACATGACTACGACCGCGCTGATGATCCGCCAGCCGACGAGTTCGAAGGCATCGAAGTCTCGGAGCAGCTTCCAGTAGATCGTCAGCGCACCCCAGAGGGTGTACGCGGCTGCCGCGGCAACGATCCCGCTGCGATGGGCGTCGTTCGGCCCGGTGGTTGGCGCGGCGGCGGTTGGCGCCGCGGTGCTCAGTGCTGCTTCCACTGGTTGAAGTAGGTGACCTTCTCGGCCGGTAGCCGTGAACCGGGCTTGAAGTCGTCGCCGGTGTAGAACGCCACCGGGGTCAGGGCGACTTGGGCCACGTTCTCGGGGATGCCGAGTAGCTCGGCGGCCTCACGTTCATACCCGAGGTGGAGCGTGGTCCACGCAGTGCCGAGGCCCCGCGCTCGAGCGGCGAGCATGAAGCTCCACACCGCCGGCAAGATGCTGCCGTACATCCCGGCCAGGTGTCCCTGGCTCATGTTCGGGTCGGGCCGACCGATCTGGCACGGGATCACCAGCGCGGGCACCTCGTGCAACACCTCGGCCAGATGATCGCTCGAGGCCATGATCGCTCCGGCGTCGGTTCGGCCGCCGGCGGCGACGGCCTCCCGCTGGGCCTGCATGTACGGGGCGTACGACTTGCGGTACAGATCGGCGAGGCCCAACTTCAGCGCGGGGTCGTCGACTACGAGCCACCGCCACATCTGCACGTTGCCGCCAGCGGGCGCCTGGGTGGCGACGCGGATGCAGTCGACGATCATGTCGCGGGGAACCTCGCGGGTCAGGTCGAGTCGTTTGCGGACGGCGCGGGTGGTGGACAGCAGATGGTCGGTTTGAGCGAGATCGAATGAAACAGCCATGACGCGTAGAGTACGGGAGGTATCCCGTTCCCGCTGCGATCAGAGGTCACCGAATGACGAATCCCCGTGAGATGTGGCTGGAGGCGTTTGCTTCCTCGGCGACGCGTGCGGCCGACTACTCGACGATGTCGGGTGTTCCGCTCGAGCCCGTGTACGGCCCGGCAGACGGTTCCGGCCCCTATCCGGGGCAGTACCCATACACGCGTGGGCCGTACGCATCGATGTACCGGTCGAAGCTGTGGACGATGCGCATGTTCGC
>JAYURF010000391.1:0-1537 GCA_043756365.1 Acidimicrobiales bacterium | reverse complement strand
GTTCGGCCCACAGGCTGCGCGTGCCCGCGGCAACGATCTCGGCTTCGGTTTCGCGGATGAACACCTCTGGCGACCAGGTCTTGCCGATCTCGGCCTCGTCGCGGCCGACGGCTGCACAATGACCCTTGAGGACCTCACGCTTGTGCGTCCACTCCTGCGGCGAACCTCCGAAGTTGCTGTAGTCGGCATGCTTGGCGACGACGCGTAACGTCAGCTGCTCGCCTCCGCCGCCAATCCAGATCGGTGGATGCGGCGTTTGCAGCGGCTTGGGATCACAGTTGGCCCGCGACATCTTGTAGTACTTGCCGTCATAGGTGGTCTCGGGTTGGGTCCACATGCTGCGCACGATCTCGACGCTCTCGTTGAGCATCCCGATGCGGTCCTTCGGTTTCGGAAACTCGAACCCGTAGCCGCGGTACTCGTTTTCGTACCAGCCGGCCCCGATGCCCCAATCGAGCCGACCACCACTGATCACATCGACCGTCGCGGTGATCTTGGCCAGCACACCGGGACTGCGGTAGCTGTTGCACCCGACCATCTGGCCGAGCCGGACTCGCGAGGTGCGCTGGCTAATCGCAGCGATGGTGGTCCAGCATTCGAACACCGCCTCGTGCGCTGGGCGGGGCACGTTGTGGAAGTGGTCGTACACCCAAATCGAGTCGTAGCCGAGCTCATCGGCGCGGATGGCGATCTCGACGGCCTTGTCCCACTTGGCGGCGGCACCATCGATGCTCGACAGCTCCATCTTCCAACCCTGCGGCATGAACATGCCGAACACGATGTTGCTCATCGGCGCACTGTATCGACGCCACCTCCGGTTGATACGGCCCGCCCCGCTGCTACATGGCCCGGAGGTGTTGCGTAGGTTCAGGCCGTGGAACTTTCCGTTGCCGCCATCCATGAGGCCATCGCCGATTCACGGCCCGACGAGATCTGTCTCGTCTTCGGCGACCGTCGGCTCACCTGGGCCGATGTGACAACGCGCACACGTCGGTTGGCGAACCACCTGGTGGCCGAGGGTCTCGGTGTGCGCACCGAGCGGCATGCGCTCGCCGGCCACGAGTCGGGCCAGTCGCACCTGGCGATCTACCTCCACAACGGCAACGAGTACCTCGAGGCGATGCTCGGCGCATTCAAAGCCCGCGTTGCCCCGTTCAACGTGAACTACCGCTACGTGGCCGAGGAGCTGCACTACCTGCTGACCGACTCGGGGGCCGAAGCGATCGTGGTGCACAGCCAGTTCGTGCCGACCCTCGCCGAGGTGCTGCCCCGGCTGCCGCGGTTGCGAGTGGTGATCCAGGTGCCCGACGAATCCGGCCACGAACTGCTCCCCGGAGCGGTGTGGTACGAGGACGCTCTTGCGGCCGCCTCAGCTGAGCGCCCGGCGCTGCAGTGGAACCCCGACGACCTGTACATCCTCTACACCGGCGGCACGACGGGCATGCCCAAAGGTGTGCTGTGGCGAAACGGCGATGCGAACGTCGAGTGCTTTGGCGGTTCGAGTTCGGCAACGCTGGAGCAGGCGGTCGAGGAGGCG
>JAYURF010000390.1:0-1537 GCA_043756365.1 Acidimicrobiales bacterium | reverse complement strand
GTTCGGCCTCGCGCTTTTCGTAGTACGCCGAGGCGTCGGCCATGATCAGGTCGTACATCTTGTTGGTCGAACCGCACCGGTCGAGCGCTTCGAGGGAGATGTCGCTCGGCCAAAACGTCTTCAACTCCTTGGCCAGGCCGTCGAGATCCCACTCGTCGTCGGCTGCGCTGGCGCAGTGGCTTTCGAGCAACGCGTCGATCGCTTCGGCGAGATACTCCATTGCCGCCGACTTCAGGTCGGCACCGTTGAGGATCTGGTCGCGGCGTTGGTAGATCACCTTGCGCTGCTCGTTCATCACCTCGTCGTACTTGAGCACGTTCTTGCGCACCTCGCCGTTGCGCTGCTCGACGGTGCTCTGCGCCCGCTCGATGGCTTTGGTGACCATCTTGGCTTCGATCGCCTCGTCGTCGGGAAGTGCTCGGCCCATCACCCAGCTCAATGCTCCGGTGGCGAAAAGGCGCATCAACTCGTCATCGAGGCTGAGGTAGAAGCGGCTTTCCCCGGGGTCGCCCTGACGGCCGGAACGACCGCGCAACTGGTTGTCGATGCGGCGACTGTCGTGGCGTTCGGTGCCAAGCACGTACAACCCCCCGAGGTTGCGCACGTCATCGCCTTCGGCGCCGCAGGTGGCCTTGTACGCGGCGAGCAGTTCGTCGTAGCGGGCCAGCGCCGCAGTGCGGGCCGCGTCGTACTCTTCGGTACGCACCGAGGGCAGCTCGAACTCATCGACGAGAACCTCGGGGGCGTGACCGTCTTTGAGGACGTCGTGGCGGGCGAGGCCTTCCGGGTTGCCGCCAAGCTGGATGTCGACACCACGGCCGGCCATGTTGGTGGCCACGGTGACGGCGTGCAGCCGGCCGGCCTGGGCGACCACCACGGCTTCGCGAGTGTGTTGCTTGGCGTTGAGCACCTCGTGGTCGATGCCTCGCTTGGTGAGCATCCGCGACAGCCGCTCGCTCTTTTCGACGCTGATCGTGCCGACGAGCACCGGCTGACCTTTTTCGAACTTCTCGGCGATGTCGTCGACGACAGCACCAAACTTGCCGTCTTCGCCCTTGTAAATGAGGTCGGCTTGGTCGGCGCGGATCATCGGCATGTTGGTGGGGATCGGCACCACGGCAAGGCCGTAAGTGTTCATCAACTCAGCTGCCTCGGTCTGGGCGGTGCCGGTCATTCCCGCGAGCTTGTCGTACATGCGGAAGTAGTTCTGCAGCGTGACGGTGGCGAGGGTCTGGTTCTCCTCTTTGATCTTCACGCCCTCTTTGGCCTCGACCGCCTGGTGGATGCCCTCACTCCAGCGACGACCCTCCAGCACCCGGCCGGTGAACTCGTCAACGATCTTCACCTCACCGTTGGCGATGATGTAGTCCTTGTCGCGCTTGTACAGCTCCTTGGCCTTCAACGCCACCGACAGCTGGTGGACCAGGTTCTGCTGCACCTCGTCGTACAGGTTCTCGATCCCGAGCACCTGCTCGACCTTTTCGATGCCGGCTTCGAGTGGCACGACGACTCGCTTGTCCTCTTCCACCTCGTAGTG
>JAYURF010000389.1:0-1541 GCA_043756365.1 Acidimicrobiales bacterium | reverse complement strand
GGCAATGCCGGGAGCGATCGGTTCGATGGCAGCGTGACGCCCTCCGGCCGACACGGCAGGGCCGCTCGCGTAGCGCAAGTTGACCACGGTGCCGTCGGGGTTGACGCCGTGATACACCCTGTCGAGGGTGTCGCCGTCTCCGTTCAGATCGATGCCGGGCTCGGCAAACACCACGACGGTCGCGCCCGCCCCGATGGCGCGGACGCTCGGGTAGCCGTAGTTGTTCTCCAGGATCGGCGGGAACTGCAGCCGGGTGATCCGTCCGCCAGCCGGGCCGCTTGTCACGATGAACGACACCCGGTCGAGCCAGTCTCCATCGCCGTTGTAATCGAAACCAAGGCTTTCGGTGACGGCCAGCAACGCTTCATTCGGACCGGTGCTCATGACGGCCGGAATCTGTTGACTGTGCAACACGTCACTGATTACGCCATCGCGGCTAACGAACTTGGTGACGTAGCTGGAGTACTGGTTGGGCGTGTTGGCAAGAACGGTAGCCAGCGCACCGCCACCTTCGAAGCGGACGACAAAACCTCCCGACGACCCGAGATCCACGAGTGTCGAGGTCGCCGGGCCGGCGTAGAGAGGCGATGGAGCGGCGATGCAGAGGGGGAGAAGCCGAGAACCAAACCTCGGTCTTCGCCCGTCGAGATGATCGGGTACTGCGATGACGAACGCGGTCGTACATCGAGACACGACGTCGGCGCACCAGCGGCGCTCAATCTGCACAACTGTTCGTCGAGCAGGTCGCCGTCTCCGTTGAGGTCCCCCAATCTCAGCTCGGACTCCGTGATCCAAAAGACGGTGCCCACCTGTGTCCACGTCGGAAGTGAGGACCCGACATCGACCGGTTGCCCGCTTGGCGGTATCAACTTGCAACCGCCGTAGGTGCCGCTGGGGCAGACCACTGGGCTGCCTGAGCTCATCCCCACGACGGTGAACCCGGCGATCGGAGTCGTCTGCGTCCCCTCAGCAGTGAAGATCGTGTCCGCCCACGCGTACCGTCCGTCGGGCAGTTCACGGGTCTCGATCGGAATGATGCTTGCGGGTGCGCTGAGGAACACCCCCGTGGGTTCGATCGAGCCACCGGCGAGCAACCTCGTCACTTGCTGGTCGAAGCGGTCGCCGTCGCCATTGAGATCGCCGTCGACCTCGCTCCGGCAGTACAGCGCCAGGTTGACATCGACGCGATATCGGCATGAGCCGGGCGAGAAATGCCGCTGTGGTGCACCGCCTTCGACCGTGATGACCACGAACCCGTCGACGCCGTCGCCGTCGCCGTTGAGATCGACCCCGGCCTCGAACTGGCGGCTGATCTGGGTGAGCGGAGCGGTCTGGCTGCCCCGTTCACCGATGAACATCGAATCCCGGTTGACGGTGAGGCGACTGGGTGACGCGGCCGTGTCACCGTTGGCGAACAGCAACGAGTCACCGATCATCACCGATCCGCCGGGTTGCCCGGGCAGCGTGTAGCCGAGCCCCACGAGTGTGGTCGGCGCGGTGGTCCATGTTGGACCTGCTGTCGCCGTGGGCGTCAGCACCGG
>JAYURF010000388.1:0-1542 GCA_043756365.1 Acidimicrobiales bacterium | reverse complement strand
CCGGATTCGCGAGATCATCGACGCCCGCCTCAGTGGCATTGCCCCAGCGGATCTGGCGGTGCTTGGCTACAGCCAGTTCTTGGCGCAGCTCGAAGCGGGAGTTGCCGCGCATCATGCCGGAATGGTTCCACCGTTCAAGGAAGTGGTCGAGGCCTGCTTCGTGGAGGGCCTGGTGAAGGTGGTGTTCGCCACCGAGACGCTTGCGGTGGGCATCAACATGCCCGCCAAATGCGTGGTGATCGAGAAGCTGACCAAGTTCACCGGCGACCATCATTCGTTCCTCACGCCGGGCGAGTACACCCAGCTCACCGGTCGGGCCGGGCGCCGTGGCATCGATGAGTTAGGCAACGCGATGGTGTTGTGGAGCCCGTTCGTACCCTTCGACCAGATCGCCGCGCTCGCCGCGAGCCGCTCGTTTCATCTCAACTCCGCGTTCCGGCCCACCTACAACATGGCCGCCAACCTGGTCAGGACCTACACGAGCGAACGCGCCCACCACCTGTTGAACCTGTCGTTCGCCCAGTACCAGGCCGACCGCGATGTGGTGAAGATCGAGGCCCGGCTGGAACGACGTCAGGAGCACCTCCGTGAGCTTGCGGAGGCGGCGGTCAGTCCGTTCGGCGACGTCGAGGAGTATCGAACGCTGGTGAAGCGAAGCGAGGGCGCCACAGCCGCACGGGCATCGGGCACGTCGCCGAATGGTCGGGACACCCTGGTCGACCTGGCGCTGATGAAGCTGCGCCCCGGTGACATCGTCTATGTCGAAAAGGGCCGGTACGCGGGGCGTGTCGCAGTGCTCACCGCCGCACATCGCAAGGGCGGGATGCGGATCAGCGGGATCACGACGCGCCGCGACCCGATCCAGCTCGCGGAGGCCGATTTCGACGATCCACCGCGAGCGATCGGCAAGATTCAGCTTCCTGCCGAGTTCGCCCCCAACCGACACGACTACCAGCGCGAGGTGGCCCTGCGCCTGCAACGCGCCGAGGTGTTGCCGTACAAGCGCCGCTCGGCCCGTCACGACCGCGAGTTGGCGATCCTCGACCACCCCGTCGAATCCGACCCCGATCTGGCCAACCGATTGAAGGCCGCTGCACAGGCCGAGCGCATCGGCCGCGAGATCGACGAGCTTCGCCAGCGGATGCGCGGCCGTAGCCAATCGATCTCGCGCGACTTCGACCGGGTCGTGCGGATCCTCGAGAACTGGGGCTACGTCGACGGATGGTCGCTCACCGACGCCGGCGCGATCTTGGCGCGCACCTTCCACGAGAGTGATCTGTTGATCGTCGAGTGCTTGCGCAAGGGCTTGTTCGACGACGTGGAACCCGCGGTGCTTGCCGGGCTTGTTTCGGTGTTCGTGTACGAGCACCGCAGCGCCGAACCTGCGCCGCGGCCGTGGTTCCCCTCACCGAACGCACGGAAGCGCTGGCAAGGGATCGCTGCGATCAGCAACGAACTGCACGACATCGAAGAACAGGCCGGGTTGTCGATGCACCGGGCGCCCGACCCAACGTTCATCGCGATCGCGTATGCGTGGGCGGC
>JAYURF010000387.1:0-4170 GCA_043756365.1 Acidimicrobiales bacterium | reverse complement strand
CGAGGGTCAGTTGGTCGAGGAGGGCGTTGATGTCATGGGTCATGGGGAGTCCTTCGGATGGGCACGATGGGCGCGCACTGCCAACACTGCGCACGATTCGGGTAGAGGGGCGGCCGCCGCGGCAATGGCGGCCTCATTCACGATCAGCCCTTCACGGCTCCTGCGAGTAGGCCGCGCACGAAGTAGCGCTGAAGGGAGAAGAAGATGACCAGTGGCGTGATCATCGACACGAACGCTGCTGCGGTGAGCAGGTGCCACGACTGTCCGCGCGTTCCGGCCACATCGACGAGCTTGGCGATGATCGGCTGGTTGATCGAGCCGCCGTACACCTTGCCGATGAGCAGGTCGTTCCAGATGTAGACGAACTGAAAGATCGCCAGCGAGGCGATGGCCGGAACCGACAGTGGCAACACGACCTTGCGGAACACAGTGAGGTGGTTGGCCCCATCGACCCGGGCCGCTTCGATGATCTCGCGCGGCAATGACGAGATGAAGTTCTTCAGTAAGAAGATGCAGAACGGCATCCCGAAGCACGTGTGCGCCACCCAGATCGGGATCACCGAGTTTTGCAGACCGAAGTCGGGGAAGATCGGGAAGGTCCCGATGTGCGCCCCGCCCGTGAACAGCTGGCCGAGCGGGATCAGCGACAGCTGCAACGGCACGACCAACATGCTGATCACCCCGACGTACAACCAGTCGCGGCCCTTGAACTGCATCCACGAGAACGCGTACGCGGCGAGAGCGGCGACCCCGACCGAGATGATCGTGGCCGGGACGGTGATGCGCACCGAGTTCATGAAGAAGTGGCTCAGGTTGTCGCCCTGGGGACCGCTACCGAGCACGCTCTTGTAGTTCGACAACGTCAGGTTCGGCCGGAAGAACACTTGCCACCACCCGGTCGTCTTGACGTCGATCTCCTGACGGAACGACGACGCGAACACACCGAACGTGGGAATCGTCCACAGGAACACCAAAAGGTAGACCACGATGCGGCCACCACGGCTGGACAGCGCCGAGCTGACCGAGCGGCCCACGGGCTCTTGCAGAACGGGTTGATTGATCTTGGCCACCGCAGTGGCGGCGCTACCGGGGGCAACGTCGGGTTCGGCGAGGCTCATGCGCCCATCAGCTCCTCTGCTCGCCGCTGCGAGCGGCGGTTGATCACGACAACGGGGATGACCAGGATGAACAACAGCACGGCGAACGCATTGCCGAGGCCGTCACGATCCTGCAGGAACACCAGGATGTAGAAGTCGTTGGCGATCGTGCTGGTGTCGAAGTTGCCGCCTGTCGCACCGGCAACGATGTCGTAGGACTTGAGCCCGGCGATCGTGGTCAGTGTGGCGACGGTGACGATGGTCGCCCGAATGTAGGGCATGGTCACCTTGTAGAACACTTGCTTGGTGGTGGCCCCGTCGACCTTGGCCGATTCGATCAGCGAGTCGGGCACACCCTTGATCGCCGCCGACAAGATGACGGTGGCAATCCCGGTCTGGGCCCAGATGAAGATGATGATCAACAGGAACGTGTTGAACCCAGGTGCAGCCGTCGGCGGCTCGAAGCTGCCGATGCCCTGTTCGAGCAGCCAGATTCGTTCGCCATCACCGCCGAGGCCCGACGGCAGTCCCGGAATGACCTTGGTCACCTGATTGAGCAGTCCGACCTTGAACGGCGGGCCGGCGTACACGAAGCGCCAGATGATGCCGGCACCGGCGAGCGAGATGGCACCGGGGATGAAGATCAACGATTTCGCCGCCTTCTCCCCCTTCATGCCGTCGGCAAACCGGGCGATCGCGAGGCCCAAGATCGTGGTGCCGATGGTCCCGATGATCACCCAGGCGACGCTGTTGAACACCGTCTGGCGGGTGCCCTTGAACGAAAAGATGTCCCGGTACTGCTTCAGGCCGACGAACTCGGGGTTGGCCCCGTCACTGAAGAAGCTGAGATAGATGGTCCGCAGGGCCGGCACGAACAGGCCGATCAAGATGGCGAACAGGGCGGGCAGCAGAAACACCATGATCCGCCCCCGCTCCCCCCACCGGCCCGGCAGGACCGAGGCCAGCGCGTACAGCGCCAGTAGCACGATCACGAGCGCCACGAGCCCGATCGACATCATGCGAACGGTGTCCCAGATTTCACGCATTCACTTCCCCCTTCTTCGTTCCCCACGGCGGTGCGCCGCTCACCACCTGCGCTCGTCTGCGGGCCCAACGTGTGGCCCCGCAGACGAGCGTAGTACTACGTACGTACTTGACTGACGTGCTGCATCCGGCGATCAGGCCGGGGGCAGAGCTGCCCAGGAATCTTCGATGTTGTTGAGCATGTCCTCGGTGCTACCGCCGGCGATCCATGCGGTTGCTTCCTTCCAGAACGAGCCCGAACCGACAGCGGCCGGCATCATGTCGGCACCATCGAAGCGGAAAACGTCCGAGCTCTGCAGCTCATCGGCGAAGGCCTTCATCACCGGGTCGGTGATGGTCGAGGTGTCGAAACCCTTGAGGGGCGACAGGTCGGTACGACCGGCGGCAACAAGGGCGTTGGCGTAGTCGATCGAGCCGGTGTACAGCAGGGTGTCGAACGTCTCGGGCTTGTCGGTGCCGGCGCCAACCAGGTCGCCGCCGCCGAGCATCAGCTTCGGGTCGCCTTCCTTGGTCGGGAAGTAGAAGAAGTTCACATCACCGTCGGCGCCAATGGTGGTGCCTTCGGCCCAGATGCCCGAGTAGAAGCTGGCCTGCTTGTGCATGTAGCAGTCGCCCGACAGGATCGGGAAGCCACCCTCTTGGAACTTGGTCGTGGCAATTGCCTTGACCGCGTTCTCGCCACCGATGTAGTCGGGGTTCTTCAAGATGGCCGCGACGGCATCGGCAACAGCAACCACCTGCGGGTCGTTGAACGGGATCTCGTGGTTGACCCACTGGTCGTACACCTCGGGACCGTTGACGCGCAGCATCATGTCCTCGAACCAGTCGGTGACCGGCCAGCCGGTGGCCACACCGGACTCGATTCCTGCGCACCACGGCGTACCGCCGTCGGCGACGATCTGGTCCGACAAGGCGGTGAGCCCCTCGAGCGTCGTCGGGATCTCGTACTTGCCGTCAGCGAACATCGTCGGGCTGTACCACACGAAGGACTTCACGTTGGCCCGCACGGGGACGCCGTAGACCTTGCCGTCGACGGTGGCGAGCTCTGGCCAACCGGCAACGTTGTCGTTGGTGACGCTGTTGGCAAGGTTTTCCGGGAACGGCAGCAACTGGCCGCTGGCGACGAGGCCGAGGAAGCCGCCGGGCTGCGGGAAGTCGATCAGGTCGGGCGGGTTGCCGCTGTCGACGCGGACCTTGACTTCGGTCTCGAACTGGTCGGTACCGTCCCACACGATCTTCAGGCCGGTGCATGCCTCGAGCGGGCCGTATGCCGCCGTCAACTGGTCGGCGACTGGCTCGGTCTCGCTGTTACGGACTGGCGAGAAGATGTGCACTTCTTTGCCTGCGTACTGCTGCTCGCACGGGATTGCACCGTCGAGCAGGCTCTCGCCGCCGGCGGCCGGCGCGCCGGTCGAGTCGGCCGACGGTGCGTCGGTGACGTCGGACGGTGCGTCGGTAGCTACTGGGCCGGATTCGACCGCTTCGTCGCTGCCGCAAGCTGCGGCAACGAACGACAGAGCTATCGCGGCAGCCGCGATGCGCTTGTGGTTCATTCGTGTTTCCCCCTCAGGAAGGCATTGCCGACAGCGGGTGCCATCGGCTAGGAATCACCCCGGCACAGCGCCGGTGTGGAAATTACGTGGAATCTTCATGGAAGATTCCGGTGCTACCATAACATGCCATTGGTCACAGGGGAAGCGGTCACGAGAAAAGTCTCGGACCACGAACAGGGGGTTCTGATGGGCAGCATCGTGCTCGACGAGATCGACAAGGTCTACGACAACGGTTTCCATGCCGTGAAGAGTTTGTCGCTCGAGGTCGCCGACGGTGAGTTCTTGGTCCTGGTCGGACCATCGGGCTGCGGCAAGTCGACAGCACTGCGGATGATCGCCGGACTCGAATCGATCACCGGCGGCAACCTGCACATCGGTGACCGGATCGTGAACGAGCTCGAGCCGAAGGATCGTGACATCGCCATGGTGTTCCAGTCCTACGCCTTGTATCCGCACCTCACCGTGCGAGACAACAT
>JAYURF010000386.1:0-1544 GCA_043756365.1 Acidimicrobiales bacterium | reverse complement strand
GTCGTCGGCCAATTGCTCGGCGCCGATCCTGGCGGTGTGTGCTTCGGGCCGAACATGACCACATTGACCTTCGCTGTGAGCCGGGCGGTCGGGACCACCCTGCAACCGGGTGACAAGGTGGTCGGCACCCGTCTCGATCATGAAGCCAACGTGTCCCCGTGGCGGTTGGCGTGCGCGCAGGCAGGGGCCGACCACGTGCTCGCTGAGTTCGACGCGAGCGCGGGAACGCTCCCGCCCGACAACGTGATCGCACTGATCGACGAGCGGACCAAGTGGGTCACCTTGCCCGGTGCGTCCAACCTGCTCGGCACGATTCCCGATCTGCGCCCGATCATCGACGCAGCTCACGCGGTCGGGGCTCGCGTGTTCGTCGATGCCGTCGCGCTCACGCCGCACTCCCCCATCGACATCGCTTCGCTCGGCTGCGATGTGCTGGTGACGTCGCCGTACAAGTGGTACGGCCCGCACGCCGGCGTGATGTGGGTACAGCCGGAACTGCTCGATTCGTTGCCGGCGTTCAAGGTCCGTCCGGCCGCTGATTCCGGCCCGGGCCGATTCGAAACGGGCATGCCGAACTACGAAGCCCTTGCCGGCATCGAGGCGGCTGCCCGCTTCCTGTTGGAGGAAGGCCTCGACAAGGTAGCTGCGGCCGAGGCCGCGGTGTTCGAGCCGCTGCTGGCCGGGCTGCTCTCGATCGACGGGGTCACGGTGTACGGCCCGCAGACCATGGTGGGCCGCACGCCGACGGCTGCCTTCACGGTTCGGGGTGTCGCTCCTGCCGACGTGGCGAAGGCGTTGGCCGCCGAGAAGGTGGCCGTGTGGGACGGGCACAACTACGCGGTCGAGGTGATCGACTCGCTCGGCCTCGCCTACTCGGGGGGCGTTGTACGCGCTGGCCTGGCGCGCTACATCGATCACGACGACGTGCAACGCCTGTTGCGCGTCGTCGAGCGGCTCGCATCCCGGGGGTAGTACGTGATCGTTCGCGTGAACACCACCTCCCGATCGGCCGGTGCAATTAGGCGGCGCAATCCGGGAGTGTGCGCGCAAGGCGTTCAACCTCTGGCCGCTGACAGTCGATGACCTGTGGTGCCCCGCGTCGAATCTGCTTCCCGCGTGTTCGTCACGCGCGGTGCCCGCACCAACGCTGGCAACTGTTTGGGGGTACACCGCCAACCAGCCGGGGATTCAGTCGCCGCCATCCGGCCGGGAGCGACGCCGTCCGCACGGTGAGCGATACGTCCCCCGCCTCTTCGCATCGATCGTCGTTGCCGGTATCCGGTGGACGACGAGATCGCGTTGTCGAAGGTGTCGATCCTTCGGCCTCTACAGCGTTCGACGCAACCGTCGTCGTCCGCGGCGATGAGTTGACCCCGGCCGCATTCGACGAAATCGCGTGGGCGTTGGTCGACCAACGTCAGGCACCGTACGTTCTGGGTCCATTCTTCCTCGATCGCATTGCCGACAAGGGCGGGAACCGTGCGGTCGATGTGGTGTTCACCGATATTCCCACGAGCGAGGAGCTGGTCGACCCGAGCACCTAC
>JAYURF010000385.1:0-12204 GCA_043756365.1 Acidimicrobiales bacterium | reverse complement strand
ACAACCGCAACATCAACTACACCAACGTGTGCACGTTCAAGTGCAAGTTCTGCGGCTTCTCCAAGGGCAAGCTCAGCCTCAACCTGCGTGGCACTCCGTACCTGCTGACCCTCGACGACATCGCCAACCGGGCCCGCGAGGCCGCAGGTCTCGGGGCGACGGAGGTCACTTTGCAGGGGGGTATCCATCCCGACTTCGATGGCGATTACTACATCGATGTCACCCGGGCAGTGAAGAACGCCGTGCCCGATATGCATGTCCACGGCTTCACCGCGCTCGAGGTGACCGAAGGCGCGAAGCGGCTTGGCGAAGACCTGCGCACCTACTTGTTGCGACTGCAGGAAGCCGGGCTCGCCTCGCTGCCGGGTACCGCGGCCGAGATCCTCGATGACGACGTGCGGGCCATCCTGTGCCCCGACAAGGTGAACACCGAGGAATGGTTGGAGTGCCATCGCCAGGCGCACGGCATCGGTCTCGGCTCGAACGTGACGATCATGTTCGGCTCGGTCGAACATCCCGAGAGCTGGGCCAAGCACATGCTGGTCACCCGTGACCTGCAGAAAGAGACCGGTGGATTCACCGAGTTCGTCGGGCTGCCGTTCGTGCACATGGCCTCGCCGATCTACCTGCAGAAGCGCTCGCGGCGGGGACCGACGTTCCGCGAAACGTTGCTGATGCACGCAATCGCCCGCATCGCATACCACGGCCTCATCTCCAACATCCAGGTCAGTTGGGTCAAGATCGGTCTCTCCGGCGCGGTGCAACTCCTGCAGTCGGGCTGCAACGACATGGGTGGCACGCTGATGAACGAAAACATCTCCCGCGCCGCCGGTGCCGCACATGGCCAGGAGATGACCCCGCAGCGCTTCACCCAGCTCGCCGAGCAGCTCGGCCGTCGCGCCGAGCAGCGCACCACCGACTATGGCCGCGTGCCCGCCGCCATCAGCTGAGCGCCATGATCGGCGCAGCGAGATCGGCGCAGCGAGATCGGCGCTACCGGCCGAGGACGGTTCGGGCGTGCTCGATGTCGTGCTTGAGTTGATTGACCAACGCGTCGATGCCGTCGAACTTGCGCTCACTGCGGAGGAAGTGGGTGAACTCCACGCGGGCCGCCTCGTCGTAGAGGTCGTCGGAGAAGTCGAGCAGGTGCGCCTCGAGTAACGAATGGTCGGCGTGTTCATAGAACGTGGGCCGCCGCCCAAGGTTGATCGCGCACTCGTGGCGAACGCCGTCCGGGCGGATGTACCAGCCTGCATAGACCCCATCGGCGGGCAGACAGACGAAGCTCGGCACCTTCACATTGGCCGTCGGGAACCCGAGCAAACGACCGCGCTGGTCGCCATGCATCACCACGCCGCGCGCCTGGAACGGACGCCCGAGCAGTGTCTCGGCCAGCTCCACCTGACCGCCGGCCATTGCTCGGCGGATCGCGGTCGAGCTGAGCGGCTCATCCACACCGTCGACACGCGGCACCAGTTCGATCGGCTCGACATCGAAGTCGTAGCGGCCGCCGAGATCGCGCAGCAGCGTGACGTTGCCCTCCCGGTGGCTACCGAAGTGGAAGTCCTCGCCAACCACGATGCGTTGCGCAGCGAGGCATCCAACGAGCACCCGTTCTACGAACGAGCTCGGCGACTCGTTCGACTGGGCCGCGTCGAAGTGAACCAGCACGGTGGCATCGATCCCAGTGGACCCGAGCAGTTCGAGTTTCTGCTCCAAGTCGGTCAGCAACTTCGGTGCCGATTCGGGGCGCACGATCGAGGCCGGATGCCGGTCGAACGTGATCACCACAGACCGCGCCCCGAGCGAGGCCGCGACGCTGCGCACCTCCTCGATGATTGCCTGGTGACCGAGGTGCACGCCGTCATATGCGCCGATGGTGACGACTGCGCGGGGAACCTTGTCAGACGCTGCCGGCCACGCCGGTGCCGAGAGATCGGTGATCAATTGCACGACCAGCGACGCTATCTGCCACGGCCCGGCCGGGCTCAGTTCGCCGGTGCGCCAGGAATCGGCAGCACGACCGCCGGTTTGGCCGTGCGCTCGTCGGCCCGCTCGTACATGGCCAACAACTCGCCATCACGGTCGACGACGGCCCACGGTCCGTCGCCATCCCACGCCGGCTGGGTGCGCCCGTTGCGCACCATCGCCACCACATCATCGTCTACCGTCACCGACGCGTAGTCGCGCATCGCTGCGGCGGGCGAGATCAACACCGCCTGATCGACGGCGACGGCATCTCGGTCGAGAAAGCTGCCACACGCCGTGCGCCGCAGGTTACGCAGATGAGCTCCCCCGCCGAGGAGGTTGCCGAGATCGGCAGCAAGGGTGCGCACGTAGGTGCCCGACGAGCACGCGACTTCGATGCGGTACACGAGCGGGTCCTCCGTCGGCTCGACACCGAAGCGGTGGATGGTGACCGGGCGCGGCTCTCGTTCGACCTCGATGCCCTCGCGGGCCAATTCGTGCAGGCGGCGTCCATCGACCTTGAGCGCGCTCACCATCGGCGGCACTTGCATGATCGGGCCGGTGAGATGCTCATCGACCGCGGCCCGAACCTGCTCGGGGAGTACATGACCCATGGCGTGCGTCGCTGTTATGACGCCGGAGGAATCGAGGGTGTTGGTCTCGACCCCGAGGACCACCTCGGCGGTGTACGTCTTGCCGAGCGCAGTGAGGAACCGCAACAACCGGGTGGCGTTGCCGACCCCGATCAGCAGCACTCCCGTCGCATCGGGATCAAGCGTTCCGGCGTGTCCGACGCGGCGTTCGTCGAAGTGCCGGCGGCACATGCTGACCACATCGTGGCTCGTCATACCGGCCGGCTTGTCGATCACGGCGAGGCCGTGCACCGCCGCCGGTCTACGCCGTGCCATTCCGTCGTGCGTCTGGGTCGCCGAGTTCAGGGTCGTCGAGTTCAGGGTCGTCGAGTTCAGGGTTGGTCTCCACCGCGCCGGTGCCCTCGCCGTCCAGGTCGTCGAACAGGTCGAACTCGTCGGGCTCGTGAGGGGACGGGGGCCGCTCGGGAAGGATGTCGGGAGATTGCAGCATCCGCTCGATGTGTTCGGCCGAGCGGATCACGTCGTCGGGTTTGAACGTGAGAATCGGGGTCTTCTTCGAGCGCACTTGGCGGCCGATCGAGCCTTGGATGCGCACCCGGTGCCCGTGGAGGGCGGCAAGGATTTCCTCGTCGCCGTCGGCACCGCGCAGCGAGTCGAAGTACACGAATGCCCGGTTCATCTCGGCATCGACATCGATCGCCGTGATCGTCACCATCTCCAGGCGCTCGTCGTCGATTCGGGTCAGCTCCTCGGCGATCACCTCACGCAACGACTCGTTCAGGCGGGCAGTGCGTGGATAGCTGTGCGTGGTTGGTCGGGCCGTACGGCGGGGGCGGCTCATGGCGAGCAGGCTATCGACGCTGCGCTGGCCGCGGTCGCACCGATTCCGCCGCGGCCTCAGTCGAAATTCGGTCGGCTGCGCAGCGAACGCTTCAGCTCGGCCATCCCGCTCGTGGTGGCGATGAGCTCGATCGCATCCCACAATCGCACGGCTTCGTCACCACGTGGGATCGACGCGATGACGGGCCCGAAGAAGCTGTTTTCGTCGGCGGCACCAGGGTGGAACGTGAGGATCGGCGTGCCCACGTCGTGACCAGCGCGCTCCAGGGCGACCGCTGTCTCGGCACGCAGGTGTGCGTCGTGGGCATCGTTGTCGTAGTGCTCGGCCAACGTTTCGTCGAGCCCGGCACGGCCGAGTGCCTCGCGGATGAACCTTGCCGAATCGGCTCGCAGGTCATCCCCGCGCCGGTCGTGGTGGATCATGGCGCCGAGCGCCTCGTACAGCTTGGCGACCCCGTCGTTGCCGCCGTTGCCATGACACACGCGGACGGCGTCGGCTACGCGCAAGCATTCCAGGCCGGCCACATGACCGCGCCGGTAGGCAGGCGTGTACCAATCGGCGACGCGGTCCTCGTTGAGTACGGCAAGGCTGATGAAACGCCATTCGACCGTGTAGTCACGCAGACGTTGTACTTCCACCACCCACCGGGAGGTGATCCATGCCCACGGTCAAATCGGGTCCCAGAAGAAGTCGAGGTCGACCATCAAACGCGGGCGATCTCGCGCTCTTCGAACGTCTCGATCAGATCGCCACCCTTGAGGTCCTGGAAGTCCGACAACCCGATCCCGCACTCGAAGCCCTCACGGACCTCGCGCACGTCGTCTTTGAACCGGCGCAGCGACTGGATGCTGCCCTTCCAGATGATGACGCCCTCGCGCAGGAAGCGCACTTTCGAGCCACGGGTGATGACACCGGTACGAACCTGGCAACCGGCGATCGAGCCGATCTTGGGCACCCGAAACACTTCACGCACCATCGCTTCGCCGGTGACGACCTCTTCGAACTCGGGCGCGAGTAGACCGACCATCGCCCGCTCGATGTCTTCGAGCAGCTTGTAGATGATCTCGTAGGTACGGATCTCGACGTCCTCGGCGTCGGCGAGGTCACGGGCCTTGCGGTCGGGACGAACGTTGAAGCCGATGAGCGTGGCGTTGGTTGCGGCCGCGAGGGTGATGTCGTTCTCGGTGATCCCACCGACGGCGCGGTGCACGAAGGCCAGCTTCACGGTGTCTCGCTCCAGGCGCCGCAGGCTCTCGGTCACGGCTTCGAGCGAACCCTGCACATCAGCTTTCAACACCAGGTTCAAGGTGGCGACCTCGCCGGCTTGGATCTGGCTGAAGATGTCCTCGAGCTTCACGCCGCGCTGCACCCGGGCGTCGCCGCGCTGGTTGGTGAGCCGTGAGCGCTGCTCGCGGGCTTCACCAACGGTACGCGCCGTTTTCTCATCGGGCGCACCGCGGAACTCGTCACCGGCATTGGGGACCGCTGACAGGCCAAGGACCTGCACCGGAGTGCTGGGACCGGCTTCTTTCACCTGCTGGCCGGCGGAATCGATCATTGCCCGCACGCGACCCCACGCAGCACCGGCCACGATGGGATCACCGACCTTGAGGGTGCCTTTGTCGATCAAGATGGTGGCGACCGGACCGCGACCGGTGTCGAGGTTGGCTTCGAGCACGACGCCCTTGGCCCGCCCGGTCGGGTTCGCGGTGAGCTCTTCCAGCTCGGCCACCACGAGCAACTGCTCGAGGAGATCGTCGACGCCGAGATCTTGCTGTGCCGACATCTCGACGACGATCGTGTCACCACCCCACGACTCGGCGACGAGTTCGTGCTCGGACAACTGCGACAGCGTGCGCTGCACGTCGGCGTTGTCTTTGTCGATCTTGTTAAGCGCCACGATGATCGGCACATCGGCCGCTCGGGCGTGGTTGATCGCCTCGATCGTTTGCGGCATCACACCGTCGTCGGCGGCAACCATCAGCACCACGATGTCGGTCACCTGCGCGCCACGGGCACGCATCTTGGTGAATGCTGCGTGGCCGGGCGTGTCGAGGAAGGTGATCTTGCCGGTCGGCCGATCAACCTGGTACGCACCAATGTGCTGGGTGATGCCGCCGGCTTCGCCGGCGACCACGTTGGCCTTGCGGATCTTGTCGAGCAAGGTGGTCTTACCGTGGTCGACGTGACCCATGACGGTGACGATCGGGGCCCGCAGTTGCTGCAGTTCCTCGTCGTCGTCGTCGGAGTCGTCGAACATGGCCTGCAGTTCGAGCTCTTCTTGCTGACCGGCTTCGACGAGCAACAAGTCGGCACCGATCTCGAGCGCGAACAGCTCCATCTGTTCGTCGGTGAGGGTCATCGTCGTGGTGACCATCTCGCCGTTGGACATCAAGAAGCGGATGACGTCGGCTGCGGAGCGGTTCAGTTTGGGAGCGAACTCCTGTGCCGACACACCTCGTTCGACCACGATGGTGCCCTCGGGCACCGAGGCGCCGCTGGGGATGTAGGTACCGCCGAGCTGCGGCTGCATCTCTTCGAAATCGCGACGCCGACGCGCCCTGCTCTTCTTGCGCGGGGCACGGCGCTGACCGTTCGGTCGAGGCCCGCCGCCACCGGGACCACCGGGACGAGGACCACCAGGGCCACCGGGCCCGCCGCCAGGGCCGCCGGGACGCGGCCCGAACCCACCGGGGCGCGGACCGCCGGGACCGCTGCTGGGGCCACCGGGACGGCCGGGACCACCTGGACGACCGGCATAAGCCCCGGGTCCGCCGGGGCGGCCCTGATAGCCAGCACCTGCCGGGCGTGCGCCGGGCGGACCCGACCGTGCACCGGGCGCAGGCGGACGAGCGCTACCGGGCGGCGGCGGGATCGGACGACCGGACGCCGACACGGGGCGGCTCATGCCGGGCGGCGGCGGGATCGCGCGACCTGATGTCGACGTGGGACGTGATGGTGCCGACGGGCGCGGACCGGCCCCGGCAGGCGCGGCCGGGGCGGCGCTTGCCGTCGCCGGGCCCGAGGTGGCAGCAGCCGGGCCCGAGCTGGCAGCAGCCGGGCCCGAGCTGGCAGCCGCTGGGCGCGGTGCATCGGGGCGGCTGGGAACCGCAGATCGCGGCGGGCCCGACGGACCAGTTGGCGCGGACGGGTACGACGGTCCAGCGGGGGCGACCCGTTGTGACGGACCGGCCGACGACACCGACGGCGCAGGGCGGGGTGCCCCGGCTGGCAGCGGGCGACCCGGAACAGCACTCGGGCGGGCGGGCTCGCCCACACTCGGGCGGGCGCTCACGATCTTGCGCGATTCGTCCGGGTCGGCGACAACGGGGCGGACCGGTGCCGGAGCAAGGGCAGCGGCGCTGGCAACGGCCGGCGCCGCGGTCGTGACGCTCGTGGTCACGGGAGCCTGGTCGGAGGTAACCGGCGCTGGTGTGGAGACCGCGGCTGCGGGGGACGCCGCGTGATCGGCAGTCGCAACAGCGGCGGGGCCGGCGGACGAATCCGCGGCGGGCGTGCTGGCTGACGGGGCTGGCGCGGAGGTACCAGGTCCCGCCGATGACGCGACCTGGGCATCAGCGACGGCAACAGCGCCGCCGACGACCGCCGACGGGTCGGCGTTGGTCGCCACCTTGGCGGTGGCCGATACCTTCTTCGCTGCGCCCTTCTTAGCCGCCTTGGCATCTTCAGGCTGCGCCGACCGGGTCAGACCATCACGTTCGGCGCGACGACGGAGTCGATCGGCCTGTGCCTCGATGACCGCGGAGGACTGGCTCTTGGCCTCCACACCCATCGCGCCACACAGCGCGAGCAACTCTGGATTCGTCATTCCGAGCTCTTTGGCCAGCTCGTGTACGCGCAGGTTCTTCGCCAAACTTGTTCAGCCTTTCATTGGCGTCGCCTCGCCGGACTGATGTCCGGCGGTCGACCATTTTTTCGTCATCTTCAGGTTGGATTCGAATGTCTTCTTGAGTTCGTCGAGCGCGCCAGCCCTCACAGGGCGTCGCCATGCTCGTTCAAATGCTCGTTTGCGCCGAGCCACGTCGATGCACTCCATCGAGCACACCCACGCACCTCGTCCAGCAGCGGTACGACTGATCACGACCTCACCATCGGCGGAGAGGACGCAGCGTACCAACGTGTCCTGTGGCACCGCAGAGCGGCAGCCCACGCAGGTACGCACAGGTACCGTATCGAGCGGATCAGGAATTCGCTTCGTCGCCAACCTCCTCGGCTTGGGTGGTGACCTCGGTGTCACCGGATGATCCGGGCCCGGTTGGCGCTGGCTCGGTTGGCGCTGGCTCGGCGTCGGCAGCAGGCTCGGCGTCGGCAGCAGGCTCGGTCGCTACGCCTTCGTTCCACTGGGCGGCGCTGATGACCGATCCGTCCGCGGCGCGGAACTCCATCACGCCTTCGGCGTTCTCGACCCACTCGCCCTCGGCGTAGTCGGCTTCGTCGGGTGCCTCGAGGTGTTGCGTCTCGCCGCGAATGTCGACGCGTACACCGGTGAGGCGAGCGGCGAGCCGAGCGTTCTGGCCCTCCTTGCCGATGGCCAAGCTGAGTTGATGGTCGGGGACGATCACGTCGGCCTGCGTGCCATCGTCGCTGATGATCACTTCTTTGACCTTGGCCGGCGACAGCGCCTTGGCGACGAAGTCGGCAAGGTCGTCGCTGTATGGCACGATGTCGATCTTTTCGCCGCGCAGCTCGTTGACGACCATCCGTACACGACCGCCACGAGCGCCAACGCAGGCACCAACGGGGTCGACGTTGTGGTCGTTGCTCCACACCGCGATCTTGGTGCGGTGCCCTGGCTCACGCGCGCAGGCACGGATCTCGACGATGCCGTCGGCGATCTCGGGCACCTCCAGCTCGAACAATCGCTTGATCAGGCCTGGATGGGTGCGGCTGACCACGATCTGGGGACCCTTGGCAGTCTTGCGCACCTCGACGATGTAGGCCTTGACGCGTGCGCCCGGCTCGGGTCGCTCGAACGGCACCTGCTCGGCTTGGGGTAGCAGGCTTTCCACCCGACCGAGGTCGAGCAGCGTGTAGCGAGCATCTGTTTGCTGGATGATGCCCGTGACGATGTCGCCTTCGCGGTTGGCGTACTCTTCGAACTTGCGGTCGCGCTCGGCTTCGCGGATTCGCTGGCCCATCACCTGACGGAAGGTCGTGGCAGCGATGCGGCCCATCTCCTCCTTGCGCGGGGTGTCATCGCGCTCGTTGACCCACAGGCCGTCTTCGTCGACGTCATAGGCCGTGAAGGTGAACTCGAGCGTGTCGGGGTTGATCTCGACGACCACTTCCTCGGCGGCACCGGCACGACGCTTGTAGGCCGTGGCGAGCGCCTCGACGAGCACGTGGAGCAACGTTTCCACCGAGATGTTCTTTTCGTTGGCCAACATCCGTACGGCTTCGGACATGTCGAGACTGCTCATGGTGCCTCCTGCGTGGGTGACGCCTCTGCGGGCGATGACGTGGCAGCGGCGGATGCCGTCTGCTCGAGGCCGGCCGCTGGACCAGCCGATGAACCGGCCAACCGCGAACCAGATTCCGGGCCGGTCCTGGATGCCGTTTTCGCGCCGGCGGACTTGGTGACAGCCGACTTGGTCCCGGCGGGTGCTTTCCCGGGCTTGGGCGCCGGGCCCCAGATGAACACGGTGCGGGCCCGGTCGATCTGGGTGTGCGGGATCCGGCGCTCGGACAGTTCGGCATCGTCGAGGCGGATCGTGATATCGGTGTCGGTCGCGGCAACCAGCACGCCCTGCATCCGCCGTTGCCCGTCGAGCGGATCGCGCAAGCGCAGCGCCACGGTCTTGCCGACCTCGCGGTGGTAGTGCGACGCGGTGCGCAGCGTCCGTTCCAGACCGGGGCTGGTGACTTCCAGGTTGTACTTGCCAGGCACCGGATCGTCGTGATCGAAATCGCGTGAGATCATTCGGGTGACAAGGGAAATCATCTCGAGGTCGACGCCACCCTCGGTGCCCGGAGGGGTGTCGATGGTGATCCGCAGCGTGCCGCCGCGAAACTCGATGTCGTAGAGGTCGAGGTGCATCTGGGCCACCAAGGGAGCGACCATCCGGGTGACGCGTTCGATGACGGCGTTGTCGCTCATGATGATCCTCCTTCGGCGATTTCGGCACGGGGGCGACGTGCACGTGACCTGCGTCTTGCTGTCGACCTGGGGTTCTTCAAACAAGAAGGCGTGGACCTGAGGGCCCACGCCTTCGGTTCGGAGAACTCAAGGACTGGACGAGTATATCGGCCGAGGTGCCCGTACCGGCCCGGTAGCCTTCCGCGCCGTGCTCCGCCTCTCCACCCTGTTTGTTCGCACGCTGCGCGATGACCCTGCGAGCGCCGAGGTGGCGAGCCACCGTCTCCTCGTGCGAGCCGGCTACATCCGCCGCGCCGCCCCGGGGGGGTTCACCTGGCTGCCGCTCGGGTGGATCGTGTTCCGCAACGTCGAGCGGATCATCCGTGACGAGATGGACCGCGAGGGCTTCCAAGAAGTGCACTTCCCGGCCCTGCTCCCCCGCGAGCCGTACGAAAAGACGGGTCGCTGGACCGATTATGGCGACAACCTGTTCCGGTTGAAGGATCGTCGCGGCGCCGACATGTTGCTTGCGCCGACGCACGAAGAGATGTTCGCGTTGTTGGTCAAAGACCTGTACAGCAGCTACAAGGATCTGCCGCTCGTGATCTATCAGATCCAGAACAAGTTCCGCGATGAGGCCAGGCCGCGCGCCGGCCTGCTGCGCAGCCGCGAGTTCTCGATGAAGGACTCCTACAGCTTCGACCTCGACGACGAGGGTTTG
This sequence comes from Acidimicrobiales bacterium, assembly GCA_043756365.1. Classification (GTDB taxonomy): domain Bacteria; phylum Actinomycetota; class Acidimicrobiia; order Acidimicrobiales; family Ilumatobacteraceae; genus VFMC01. The sequence continues at coordinate 1,984 of JAYURF010000385.1, read as the reverse complement.
CAGGTCAACTACGACAAGCACCGCGCCGCATACCAGCGCACCTTTGAGCGCCTCGGCATGCCGTACGTGATCGTGTCAGCGATGAGCGGGGCGATGGGCGGTTCGGCCAGCGAGGAGTTCCTCGCTCCGCTTCCGGTCGGCGAGGACACGTACGTGCGGTGCACGCAGTGCGACTATGCGGCGAACACCGAAGCAGTGCAGGTTGCTCCGCCGGCCGCGCTGGACATCGACGACGCACCGCTGTCACGCGTGGTCGACACGCCCGATACCCCGACGATCCAGACCCTTGTCGATCTGATGAACGACCGGGCCGATCTGCGGCGCGACGACCGCGACTGGACCGCGGCCGACACCTTGAAGAACCTTGTCGTCACCTTGCGCCATCCCGATGGCACGTCCACTGCGTTGGCGATCGGGGTGCCGGGTGATCGCGACGTCGACATGAAGCGGCTCGAGGCACAGGTTGCACCGGCCGAGATCGAACCGTTCACCGAGGCCGACTTCGCGGCGAACGCGCATCTCGTGAAGGGCTACATCGGACCGGAGTCGTTGGGCGAAAACTCACTCTCGGGCATCCGTTTCGTGGTCGATCCGCGCATCGTCGATGGCAGTCGCTGGATCACCGGGGCGAACCAACGGGGTCACCATGTGGTTGACCTCACCGCCGGGCGCGACTTCACCGCCGACGGCGTGATCGAGGCGGCCGAGGTGCATGGCGGAGACCCGTGCCCGCGCTGTGGTGCGGCACTCGAGATCGCCAGGGGCATCGAAATCGGGCACATCTTCCAACTCGGCCGGATGTACGCCGAGGCGCTGGGCCTGACGGTGCTCGACCAGAACGGAAAAACCCGGGTGGTCACGATGGGTTCCTACGGCATTGGCGTGTCACGTGCTGTCGGGGCGATCGCCGAACTGAACTGCGACGACCGGGGCCTGGTGTGGCCACGCGCCGTCGCTCCAGCCGACGTGCACATCGTCGCCACCGGCAAGGCCACCGACGCGCAGTTACCGGCCGCCGAGGTCCTCGCCGCCGAGTGCGAGGCCGCCGGGCTGCGGGTGCTGTTCGACGACCGGGCTGGCGTATCGCCCGGGATCAAGTTCAAAGACGCCGATCTGCTCGGCGTACCCACCATCGTCGTAGTCGGTCGTGGCCTCGCCGACGGCATGGTCGAACTGACCGATCGCCGGTCCGGCGACAAGCGCGATGTGGCCGTCGGCGACATCGTCGCTCTCCTCTGCACCCTCGATTGACCCACCCAGAGCGTCGCACCACTGGTCCTACAAACAAGCGCGTTCAGGTGAAGCGGACGTGGCCTTGATCGATGACCGTGCGGTCGCCGACGGAGGTGGTGAAGACCGCTGCGCCGTCGCCGGTGTTCCATGCCCGCACCGTGAGCAGGTCGCCGGGCATCACGGGTGAGGAGAAGCGGCCCTCGACGTGGTCGAAGCGGGTGACGTCGTTGTCGCACAGTGCCCCGAGCAGTCCTCGAACGGTGAAACCGTACGAGCACAATCCGTGCAGGATGGGCCGGTCGAACCCGCCCATTGCGGCGAACGAGGGATCGGTGTGCAGTGGGTTGTGGTCGCCCGAGAGTCGGTACACGAACGCTTGATCCGGCGATGTCTGCATCGCGATCTCGTGATCGGGGGCCGAATCAGGCGGCTGATGTTGGCCGCCGGATGGGCCGCGGTCGCCGCCCCAACCACCCTCACCACGGATGAACACCGACGATCCGGTGGTCCAGAGCGGCTCGCCCGAGTCGAGCTTGACTTCGGTCTCCATCACCACGACTGCGGCCTTGACCTTGTCGTACATCGCCACGATCCGGTCCTGCATGACCGCCTTCGCCTCGACGGGGATGGGCCGGTGCAGCGTGATCGACTGGGTGCCGTGGACCAGCATCGCAAAGTTGAACGTGCCGATCTTGCCCATCGCGCTCGCCCCGCGGGACCCACTATCCGATCCGGCGACGACCGCAAAGCT
>JAYURF010000384.1:0-12294 GCA_043756365.1 Acidimicrobiales bacterium | reverse complement strand
TTCACGGCGTCGATCCGACTGAGATGATCGGCGAGCACCTCGCGTGCCGACACTTCGCCACGCGCCAAAAGACCAGCCAACTCAACGGCCGATCGCCGCCACAGCTCGCCGCTCACGCCGGCGTCCCGTAGGTGCGCCGCAATACGGCCTTTTCCACCTTGCCCATCGCGTTGCGCGGCAGCGCCTCGACGACGTAAATGAGCTTCGGCGACTTGAAGGCCGCGAGCCGTTCTCGTGATGCCGCGCGTAACGCCGATGCGTCGAGCACTTCCGTACCGTCGCCAACGACGACCGCCACCACCGCCTCGCCGAAGTCGGCGTCGGCCACACCGATCACCGCGCTTTCGAGCACGCCCGGCAGCTCGTCGAGCACGGCCTCCACCTCCTTCGGGTACACATTCAGCCCACCCGAGATGATCAGGTCCTTCGACCTGCCGACGATCTGCAGGTACCCCTCCGCGTCGAGCCGGCCAACATCGCCGGTGCGGAAGAACCCGTCTGCGGTGAACTCCGAGTCGCGCAGGTCGGGCCGCCGCCAGTACCCGTCAAACACGTTCGGGCCGCGCACTTCGATCGCGCCGATCTCGTCGGGTCCGAGCAGTCCGCCGTCGTCGCCGACCACGCGCACCTCCACATCGGGCAACGCCGGCCCGACCGTGCCCGGCCGACGATCCCCCACCAACGGGTTCGACGTCAGCATCGACGTCTCGGTCATCCCATACCGCTCGAGAATCGCGTGCCCGGTGCGGGCCCGGAACTCCTCATGCACCGACGCCAGCAACGGCGCGGAACCGCTGATGAACACCCGCATGTTCGTGCACCGCGCTGTATCGAATCGGTCGTCGCCGAGCAGCCGCGTGTAGAACGTCGGCACCCCCATCATCACCGTGCTGCGAGAAATCGCCGTGAGCACCTCGTCGAGATCAAACTTCGTGAGGAAGACCATCGGCGTGCCGTTGGCGATGGTGCAGTTGGTGGCGACGAACAGCCCGTGCGTGTGGAAGATCGGCAGCGCATGCAGCAACACGTCCCCCGGCCCGAACCCCCACAGCCGATGCAGCGTCCGAGCGTTCGAAGCGAGGTTGCGCTGCGACAGCATCACCCCCTTCGGCAACCCGGTGGTACCACTCGTGTAGAGGATCGCGGCAAGGTCGTCGGCGGCCGCCGGGTGATCGTCGAACGCAGTCGCATGGGCGTCGGCGGAACGGGCAAGCGCAGCCAGGCCCTCGTTGTCGACCACCAGCGCCGGCTCCGCATCGGTCACCAAACGGGCCACCTCCGCCGCGGTGTAGGCCGGGTTCATCGGCAACAGCACGGTGCCTGAACGCACGCACGCGAGGTACACCATCAGCGCGTCGATCGACTTGTCGGCCTGCAGCGCCAATCGGTCACCGGGAACGACGCCGGCGCCGCGAATGGCGTGCGCGAACTGCGCCGAACGGCGGGCAGCATCGCCGTACGTGGCAAGCACCCGCCCAGCTGAGTCGAGCAGGAACGGTTTGTCAGACCCGGGATCAAGCGCCGTCATCAGCGTAAGGAGCGTGTCAGGCTTGAAAGTCACGGCGGCGACTGTACGACACCAGCCCTCCGCCTCGCCGAGGCCCAGCGCCAACTCTGTCGGTCTCAACCGGCTCAACCTGCTCAGACCGACAAAGTTCGCCAGGGCCAGGGTCACGGCCAGGGCCAGGGTCACGGGCCGAGGCCCACGACGAACTTTGTCGCCGACGACCAGCTGAACCTGTTCAGACCGACAAAGTTCGCAAAGGGCCGGGCCGGGTCGGCGGGCGCCGGGGGATACCCGACCTGTGTGGTCGGGATTGTTGGAGCGGGGTAGCGTGAGCGATACACCCAACTCTCTGAAGGAGCCCACCATGGCTGTTCGACTTGGCGATATTGCACCCGATTTCACCGCTGCCACCACCCAAGGTGAGGTCAAGTTCCACGAATGGTTGGGCGATTCCTGGGGCGTGCTGTTCAGCCACCCGAAGGACTTCACCCCTGTCTGCACCACCGAACTCGGCTACGTGGCCAAGATCAAGCCCGAGTTCGACAAGCGCAACGTAAAAGTGATCGGCCTGTCGGTCGACCCAGTCGAAAGCCACGAGCGCTGGGAAGCCGACATAGCCGAAACGCAGGGAACGCCGGTGAACTTCCCGATGATCGGTGACCCCGATCGCAAGGTGGCCGACCTCTACGACATGATCCACCCAAATGCCAACGACACCTTGACGGTGCGCTCGGTGTTCGTGATCGGGCCGGACAAGAAGGTCAAACTGACCATCACCTACCCGGCATCGACCGGTCGCAACTTCGACGAGATCCTGCGCGTGATCGACAGCTTGCAGCTCACCGCGAAGTACAAAGTGGCCACGCCCGCCAACTGGACCGACGGCGACGATGTGATCATCGGTGGAACCGTCACCGACGACGAAGCCAAGGAACTGTTCCCCCAAGGTTGGACCACCGTCAAGCCATACCTGCGCACGCTGCCCCAGCCCAACAAGTGAGCCGGGGGCCCGCGCGGCCATGATGGCGGGGTGATCAGCCACTACCACGACGCCCGCGCCGAACTCACCGCCCCCGGAGCGCCCTTCGCCGTCACCGAGATCGTCGTCCGCGACGTACCGACCAAGGTGTTTGCAGCAGCCCCGCCGAACATGCGCGTGCTGTGGGAGATGGCCGCGACCTTCGCCGAGCGTGACTACCTCGTCTACGAAGACGAGCGCTACACCTACGCCGAGATCGCAGCACAGGTGCGCTCGCTCGCGCATGTGCTGCGACACACCCACGGTGTGGGCTTGGGCGACCGGGTTGCCTTGGCGATGCGCAACTACCCGGAATGGGTGGTCGGCTACTGGGCCACGATCGTGGTGGGAGCGGCAGTGGTCGGCATGAATGCGTGGTGGACCCCGGTCGAGATGGAGTATGGCCTCACCGACTCGCGCCCCAAGGTGCTGGTCGCCGATGACGAGCGGCTCGCGCGCGTCGAGCCGAGCCTCGACACGGTGCGCGCCGCCGGCCCGTTGCCGATCATCGCTGTGCGCACCACCCGCGACCTTCCGGCCGACGCATCGCACTGGGCCGACGTCGTGAAGGGGTCCGACGCGCCGGAGACCCTGCCCGACGCCAGCATCGACCCCGACGACGACGCCTGCATCTTCTACACCTCGGGCACCACCGGGTTCCCCAAAGGCGCGCAACTGACCCATCGCGGCTCGGTGCACAACATCTTGAACCTCGCCTGCATGGCCACCGCCACCGCCCTCGCCGACGCCAAGGCCATCGCCGCCGGCGACCTGGTGGCACCTGCCCAACCACCGGCCCAACCACCGGTACAGGGTGTGTTCATGGCCCCGACCCCGTTGTTCCACGTCACCGCATGCAACTGCATCCTCCACCCGGCAACCCTCACCGGTGGCCGAGTGGTGCTCACCTACAAATGGGATCCGGGTCGGGCGCTCGAGCTGATCGAGCGCGAACGGGTGACCAACTTCTCGGGCGTCCCGACGATGAGTCGCGAGCTGCTCGCGCACCCCGACTGGGCCACCCGCGACACGTCGTCGCTGCTCGGCATGGGCGGCGGCGGGGCCGCGCTGCAACCCGATCTCGTCGGCAAGATCGCGGGCGCGCTCAAACACGGCGCACCGGCGACCGGGTACGGGCTCACCGAGACACATGGCATCGTCACCGCCAACTCGGCCCGCTCGTTCATCGCCAAGCCCGACTCGGCGGGCCCGGTCGTGCCCACGCTCGACGCGAAGCTGGTCGACGACGACGGCAGCGACCTCGCCGCCGGACCCGACGTGATCGGGCAGCTGTGCGTGCGCGGTGCCGTGGTGATCAAGGGCTACCTGAACCGTCCCGAGGCCACCGCCGACGCGATCCGCGACGGCTGGTTCAACACCGGCGACATCGCCCGCATCGACGACGACGGCTTCGTCTACATCGTCGATCGCGCCAAGGACATGGTGCTGCGCGGCGGCGAGAACGTGTACTGCAGCGAGGTGGAGACCGCGATCTATCAACACGACGCGGTCGCCGAAGCCGCCGTGTTCGGCGTGCCCGACGAGCGTCTCGGCGAGGCGGTCGGTGTCGCCATCGTTCTGCACGACGGCGCCGAGTTGACCGCCGACGCACTGCGTGCATTCCTGGCGGAACGAATGGCAAAGTACAAGATCCCGGCCCACATCTGGTTCCTCGACGAGCAACTCCCGCGCAATGCCAACGGCAAGTTCGTCAAGCGCGAACTGCGCACCCAACTGCTCGGCAGCTGAACTGGCAGGTCCCCACACGACCGCGCCTCCCGTGCACGCCTCTCGCCGACGTGCTAGACACCAGAGCAACGTTTGCAGTGCACTCGGCTCCAGATCCTTGGTCGCTCTCATTGTGATGAGCTGAAGGGATGTCCACCATGTACACGCTGCTCCGGCCACTTGGGTGCTCGGTATGAACGACGACGATCGGTGGATGCGTATCTCGGTCGCGTTCGCGCGTGAGGCGACCAAGTCGCCGGATGCACGATTGTGCGCTGCGTGTGTCGACGTGCTTGCCGTCGATGGGGCTGGGATCACGATCATGGGCGGCGCCCAGGCGGGCCCAGTATGCGTGTCCGATCAACGGATGGCGGCTTTGGAGGACCTTCAGTTCACCCTTGGCGAGGGTCCGTGCCAGGACGCGTTCCGGTTGGATCGGCCGGTGCACGCGCCCCATTTAGACGTCCCGCCGGGGGATCGGTGGCCATCGTTCGTTCAGCTTGCTCAAGCGACCGGGATCGGGGCGGTGTTTGCCTATCCGTTGACATCCGCGGGGGTGGGAGTAGGCGTGCTCACGCTCTATCAGGACCACCCGGGTGATCTGACAGCGACACAGAACGATGACAGCATCGCTCTCGCCGACGTGCTCACCGAAACGGTGCTGAGCCTGCAAGACGCCGCGCCTGCCGGAATGCTGGCAGCCAGTTTGGATGACGCCGTGGCGTATCGCGCCGAGATCCACCAAGCATCGGGGATGGTGTCGATCCAGTTGCAGATCCCGGTCACTGTGGCGCTGGCGCGAATCCGCGCCTACGCTTTTTCGCAGAACCGACCGATCGCCGCCATTGCCTCCGACATCGTCACGCGCCGCCTGCGCCTCGCCGACGATCGCCACGAATCACCGGAAGGGGCTTAGCCCATGTCAGACACTGCCAAGCAACGAACGCTGCGTCGCCAGGCGCTCACCGCCACCACTTTTGTCGAGATCGTCGACACCCTTGTCGGCGACTTCGATGTCGTCGAGGTGCTCACCGTGCTGACATCTCGTTGCGTCGAACTGCTCGATGCCGCTGCTGCCGGGATCCTGCTCGCCGACGCGGACGGCCACCTGAGAGTGATCGGTGCATCGACCGAGCAGATCAATCTGCTGGAACTGTTCCAGATCCAAAATGACGAGGGCCCGTGCCTCGACTGCTTCCGCACCGGAGCCGTCGTCGCCAACGCCGATCTTGAATCGGGGTCGCCGTGGCCGAAGTTCGCCGCCGAGAGCGTGGCGGGCGGCTTCCCGTCCGTGTGCGCAGTGCCGCTCCGACTGAAGGATTTCATCCTCGGTTGCCTCAACCTGTTCATGTCCGAACCGGTTCCGCTCGCCGCCGGCGACATCGCTCTGGCGCAGGCGTTGGCCGATGTCGCCAGCATTGCCATCCTGCAGGACCAGGCAAACCGTGACGCGGCCATCCGCGAAGGCCAGTTGCAACATGCGCTCGACAGCCGTATCGCAATCGAACAAGCCAAGGGCATGGTCGCCGAACGTAGCGGGGTCGGCATGGACGAGGCGTTCTCACGCCTGCGCGCTTACTCACGCAACAGCAACCAGGGGCTCACCGACGTCGCCGCGAGAGTCGTCGGTGGCACCATCGAAATCAGCGCGTTGGTCGGCAAGGGCCGTCGTCCCCCGGCCACGAAACGACCTGATTGAGCGCACCCCATGACGCTACGGTGCGGCCTATGGCAACGGCACGTAACGGCACCTGCGAGATCTACTACGAGACGTTCGGCGACCGATCGCACCCTGCGCTGTTGATGGTCAACGGGCTCGGCAGCCAGTGCATCAACTTCGACGCCGAGTGGTGCGCAATGTTTGTCGCCGCGGGACTCTTCGTGATCCGCTTCGACAACCGCGACGTCGGGTTGTCCACCTCGTTCGAATCAGCCCCCACCGGCGAGCACGGCGAGTCGTATCTCGTCGGTGACATGGCCAGCGACGCCGTCGCCGTGCTCGATACCGAAGGCATCGAGCACGCGCACGTGATCGGCGTCTCGATGGGCGGAATGATCGTGCAGACCCTCGCCATCGAGTACCCGCACAGGTTGCGATCGGCCACGTCGGTGATGTCCACCACCGGCGAGCCCGACTTCGGCCAACCGACGGCAGAGGCGTTCGCACTGCTGACCGCCCCACCGGCGACCGATCGTGAGAGCTACATCGCCAACCACATCGCCGGCCAGCGCGAGTGGGGCAGCCCGGCGTTCGTCGACGAGGAACGGTGGCGGGCGTTCGCCGGGCGGGCCTTCGACCGGGCGTTCACCCCGTCGGGCACCACCCGCCAGTTCCTCGCCATCCGCGCCAGCGGGCCGCGCGCCGAAGCGCTCCGCTCCGTCTCGGTGCCCGTGCTGGTCATCCACGGCGATGCCGACACCCTGATCGACAGCAGCGGCGGCCGACGCACCGCCGAACTGGTGCCCGGTGCCCGATTCGAACTGGTCGACGGGATGGGCCACGACTACCCGCCGCAACGGTGGCAGATGCTGGCCGACCTCGTCGCCGGGTTCACCCACGACGTCGATTCACAAGCGGCGAGGCGAGGCGAGGCGGCGAGATGAACATCGACGGCATCGACGCCCTGATCCGTTCCCGCCGGACCAGCATGCTGGTCGACAAGTCACGCCCGGTCCCCCACGACCTGGTCGAGCGACTCTGCGCGCTCGCGCAATGGGCCCCGAACCACAAACGCACCTGGCCGTGGCGCTTCGCTGTGGTGGAAGGCGATGCCAGGGCCACCCTCGGCGAGGTGATCGCCGATGCGATGTACGCCCACGGTGACCCGCCCGAGAAGGTCGCGAAGGCACGAACCAAATACCTCCGCACACCAATGACGATCGTGGTCGGCTCCGCGCCGGGCGACTCCCCGCTGCGGACCGCAGAAAACCGCGACGCGGTCGCGGCCGGTATTCAAAACCTGATGCTGGCCGCCACTGCCGCCGGACTCTCCACGTACTGGGGATCGTGCCCGAAAGGTGCCAACGACCCGGTCGCCACGTTCTGCTCGTTCGAGCCCGACACCCACATCACCTCGCTGATCTACTGCGGATGGGCGTCGAGCACGGTTGCCGCGCCCAATCGACCGACACCACCGATCACGTTCGTGACCTGACCACCGGGGTAACGCGCTGCTTCAGCTACCCGGGGTGCGCAGCTCGGTGATGTCCATCTCATCTGGCTCGCACCCGAACGCAATGATCAACTTGGAAAAGCCGTGAAACAGGGCCAACCCGATCCCGAGCTCAACCAGTTCCGCTTCGGTGAGCTCCGCCTCGATCTGCGCCTGTTGTTCGACCGATGGGCGGCCGCCGGCGGCGAAGAACGCGTCGGCGAACACGAGCGCTGCTTTGATCCGCGGCTCGAGCGACGAGTCGGCATGGGCGTCATCGACCTGCGCGGCGGTCGCCTCGTCGAACCCCTGCTGCTTCGCGACCGCGAAGCGGACGTTGCGTCAATACCCGCAATCGGTGATGCGGGCATTGCGCAGGCGCACTGCCTCCTTCGTCGAGTGGTCGACCACCCCGCGCGACCAGAACTCGCCGTAGAGCTCCGAGAACGCTCGGGCCAGGTCGGGTTGATGGGCCAGGATCGTGCCGAACTGCGCAGGCGCACCATCAACCGCGCTGGGCAACCGGGGGATGGTCGACATCAGGACACGCCCTCTCCGAGGGGTACGTTCAGGCCCGCGCCCGCATCGACCGCTGCACCGGTCTCGATTTCGGGCTCGATCTCGGGCTCGATCTCGGGCTGGGCATCGAAGACCCGGTTGAACTTGGTGAATCCATCGACGAGGGCCAGGTGGAACATGATCGCCACCAAGTCCGCCGGAGCATAGTGCTGCGACAACGCCCCGATCATCGAGTCGTCGATCGCGTGCGCGTCGAGAAGGAACTGCTCGGTCACCGCCAACACCGCCTGTTCGCCGTCGCTGAGCGTCCCGAATCCATCGAGTGTTCCGTGCCCGTTCACGATCTGCTCGACACGCGCGGTGATCAGCGCCGCACTCCGCCCGGGGGTGCCGGCCCGGGCATCACGGCGCAGCGGTCCGACCAGCGCCGCCAACGACGGTCGCGCCGCCAACAGTTCAGCCATCGAACGACGGCCGGCCACCCAGCTCATCGGACGCTCTCCGCCACCGCGAGCTGCTCCAGCACGTGTCGCCAACCCTCGCCCAGCACCTCGTCGGCGGCGGGTGCGCTGGAATGCTCGAGCCCGGTCACCCGCGCAAACGCCTGCTGTAGCAATGCGATCGCGACCACATCGCCGATCGCCAGCGATTCGGTCAGCGAGTCGTCGAGAACGGCCATCGCCGAAGCCACGTCGGCCAGCGAACTGTGCGCTCCGCTCGCACCGACGGCCGCGATCGCCCGGTCGAGATACGTTGCGCCCGGAGCAGCAGTCACGGCCTCAGCTTCGCGCAGCGCCGCAACGGGATCACCAGCGAGCCACTGCACCAGCGCCGAGGCTGCACCGGCGAACGGAAACGTCCGGACCTCCGCGGAGAGGCTTTCGATCGCCGCCACCGCCTCATCGACCATGCCGAGCTGAGCGCACGCGATCGCGCTGATCACTTTGGCTTCGAAGTGTCCGGTGCCTCTCGCCACCATGTCGTCTTCGGCGCGACCGATCGTGTCGAGGGCAACGCGGGCGTCGCCTGCGTGCATGGCCGCCCCGGCCACGGCGACAAGCGGGAGCGGTCCAGCAGGGGAAGCGTCGGCGAGAGCCAGCAGTTCCTCGGCGGTTCGCAGCCGCGCGACCGTGCGTCCGAGCGCAACCTGCACACGGATCAACGCGGAGAGCGCCTGCACCATCCCGAAGGTGTCGCCAAGCCGGCGGAACCGGTTGCGGGCCTGCTCGGCATGACCCAACGCATCGGTGAGGCGTCCCGACCACAGGCGCAGGTCGGCCATCAGCGTCTGCATCATTGCGCCCGCCCAATCGTCACCGCGTTGATCTGCTTCGGCACCGACGATCACGGCCAGATCCTCTGCCTCACCGAATCGGCGTTGGAAGAAACGGACGAACGCGAGCAAACCGAATGCCCAGCCGACACCATTGCGGTCGCCGAGGCGCTCGAGGGTGTCCGCGGCGCGATGCAACCGCTCATCGGCCAACTCCAACTCGCCGGCCAGGAACGCGAGCCAGGCGCGGTGCTGCTCGACGTAGGCCCGGCCGCGCTCGTCGTCGAGTGTGGCGTACACCGCGTCGGCTTCGCCGAGGAACCACTCGGCGTCGACCAGCGAGCCGCCGAACAACTCCATGAATCCGCGCTGACGCAGCGCGTCGGCGAGTTGCTCGACATCTCCGGCGGCGCGGAGCAACTCGATGCTCGATCCGAGTTCGGCGCGGGCCTCGGCCTGATCGCCGTGAAGGTGATGCAAGAACCCGAGCGCCTTGCGCGCCGATCCCTCCAGCACCGTGTCGTGGCGTGCGACCGCATCCGCGAGCACGATGTCGATGTCAACCCTGGCGCGCTGATACTCGCGCAGCTCGGTCAGCCCGGCGCACCGGGCGAGCATCAGTCGCATCCGCTCGAGCGACGTCGATTTCGACTCGTTCGAGTCGTCGGCCAGCAGGCCGATCGCTCGGGTGGTGTGGCGCACGAGGAGCCGCTGGCTGCCTGTCTGGCGAGCCCGGTCGATGGCCGCGTCGAGGAATCGCAACGCGTCGTCGCGGATCGTCGCCGGCACCATGGCGACGGGGCCGATCTCGTGCACGAGCTCGGCCGCGGTTGCCGAGTGGTGGGCCAGATCGTCGAGCGCGTTCGGCGTGTGCTCGGCCATCGATGCCGCGACCCCCGCGTGACGCTGCGCGCGCGATGCCTTGGTCAGGCGTTGATATGCCGTCTCACGCACCGAATCGCTGCGGAACCGCCACTTTTGACCGTCGACTTCCAAGAAGCCCTTGGCCTCCAAGTTGGCCAAGAGCGAACGATCAAAGTCTTGCTTCATCGCCGCAGCAAACCGGCCGAGCCCGGCAATGCTGCCGGTGAGGCCAAGCGTTGCGGCGTTGTCGAGCGCGCGTCGCTCCAACATCGGCAGCTGGTCGAGGCGAGCAGCGATGAGCGCGCGCAACGACTCCGGAAGCTCGCTCGCCAACCCTTCCTCGGCAACCACGCTGGCGAGTTGCTGCAAGAACAGCGGGTTCCCGCCGCTGCGATCGAACAACGTGCCGAGGAAGCGCCGGTCGGTCACCCCGAGGTCGGCCAGCTCGCCGAGCAACTCCAGTGCGAGCTCGTCGCTATCGACACGCGTGAGCGGGTGGACCACCATCGACACGACGCTGATCCGGTCGCTGCTGGGCGGCCACTCGACATCGCCGCCGGGCCTCATTGAGGTGATCAGCACGAACGGTTGCCGGGTGATCGAAACGGCGAGATGTCCGAGCAGGTCGATCACCACCTGATCGGCACTCTGCAGATCGTCGATCCATAGCACCAGTGGCGCTTTGTGTGCATGGGTCTCGACCATCCTGGCAATGGCTGTGTGGATGGCATCACGGCGACAGACGGCGTCGTGTCGGTCGAGATCGGATTCGTAACCGAGGAGATGCAGGAACACCTCGACGAAACGGTCGGCGTCGGCACCGGAGGGGTCGGTGGCCAACGCGCGTGCCGCCTTGACCCGTACGATCGAGCGAAGCTCGTCGATTGCCATCAACGGATCAATCTCGAAATGGTCGATGAGCGCACCGGCGACTGGCGACCAGACGTTGGTGACACCGTAGGGAACGCACACGCCCTCCAGAACCGTCGCCCCGGCCAGGCCACCAGCTTCTGCCGCCTCTCCCGGATCAGGGTTGTGTGGGGTCGCCAGCAGTTCGTCGACCAACCGGGTCTTCCCTACCCCACTTTCTCCGCTGATGTTCAGCAGCAGGCTGCGCCGCTCGCGCAGGGCCAGATTGGCGGCGGCACGCGCCAGCGTCAGCTCGGATTCCCGACCGACCAGGCGAAGGTCGGTTCGCCGCTGCCGCGATCCGGGCGGTGCCAACGCGTCGAGCGCAACCCAGGTGACGATCGAGTGTTCGCGCCCACGCGGTTGCAGCTCGGTCGGTGCGCCGTACTCGATGGCGCCTCGCGTTTGGGCATACGTCGCCTCTCCCACGAGCACGCCACCGGGCGGTGCCTCCTCCTGCAAACGTGACGCCGTGTTCACCACGTCGCCCATCGCGGTGTAGTCGGTTCCGGCCAGCGTGCCGACCAGGACCTCGCCGGTGTTGATCCCGATACGCATCCGCAGCGGCAGATCGAGGTTCGACCGGGCGACGAACTCGCCAAGGGACCGTTGCATCCGCAGCGCAGCCCTGACCGCCCGTTCGGCATCATCTTCATGGGCAACCGGCGCTCCGAACAGCGCCAGAATCCCGTCACCCAGCAACTTGTCGACCCGTCCGCCGAAGGCAACCACATCGTCGACGAGACGCTCGAACGCGTTGTCGACGAGCCGCTTGAGTTGCTCCGGGTCGAGGTGCTCGGCGAGCGTGGTGAAGCCGACGACGTCGCCGAACAGCACGGTGACGATCCGTCGCTCCTCGGCCAGGGTGGCCACGACCGCGCGGCCACACGACGAGCAGAACCTGGCGTCGGCCGCCAACGGAACCGCACACGACGGGCACTGGGTCACCCGATCAGCGTAGGGCAGCGCGCTGTCCCGAACGAGCACGGCTTTCCAACACGCTCGAATCCGCAGGCCCTGAGTTCGCGGTTCGCCGGGGATCCGCGTTCGTTCTGCGGTCGCGTTGCGCTACAACTGCTGCCATGACGCTGCCTCCTCCGCGAACGCCTGGGTCCGCGACCTGGCCGGCGCCCGGACGCAGCCCCACGCCGGAGGCTCGCGCCGACCGACAGCCCGAGGCGGACACCGCCGTCTCCCCCAAGGCGGGCGACCGGACTGGTGATGTGGTGGGCGACGGCGACGATCCGGTGGGCATCGGGTCGAGGACGATCACGGTGCGGGCCACCGCCGCAGGCGCATTCGACGCAACGAAGGTGTACGGCAC
>JAYURF010000383.1:0-1554 GCA_043756365.1 Acidimicrobiales bacterium | reverse complement strand
ATGCCTCCACCTTCGACAGCAGTGCGTCGTCGGCAATGGTGATCGTTCCGGTGAAGGAGGCGAAGCGGCCACGGACCTTGGTGACCATGAGGTGGCGGGCAACGAACCCGACCGTCGAGTGGCTCACGTCGACGGTCCATGCTCCCGGCGTGAGTCCGGCAACGGGTGACAGGGGTTCGGTTTCAGTGCTGTTCGACATGGGAATCTCTCTTCGGGTGGATGGCGACGCAAGGACCATTCCTTGCGCTATCAACAATTGTACCCGCAATCAGTTGCGCGCGCAACATTTCCTTCCAAATGGTTACGCTGATGCCATGCCTGCCGCCCCAGCACCCCGTGCTGCTGCTCCGTCCGTCGCCACACGCTGGCTCGACCCCGACGAGATGAAGGCGTGGCGTTCGTACGTGGACACCATCAACGATTTGCAGAACGTTCTGGAGGCCGATGTCGCGCCGTTCGGGCTGACGATGGGCGACTACGAGGTACTCGCCCGGTTGAGTGAACCCGCCGAGCGGCAGATGCGCATGTGCGATCTCGCCAATCAGCTCCAGCTGTCGCCGAGCGGGCTCACCAGGCGACTCGACGGGCTGGTCAAACATGGGCTCGTCAACCGGCACCCCTCGGCCAGCGACCGACGGGTGATGCTGGCGGTCCTCACCGACGATGGCCTTGCGGTGCTGGAGCGAGCCGCACCATTCCATGTGACCGGCGTGCGCCGCCACTTCATCGATCTGTTCTCCGCCACCGAGATCCGCGCCCTTGGCACGGCATTCACGAAGGTGCGTGCCGCTCTCGCCGCACACCACGCCTCGGCCTCATGAATCGCGTCGGCAACGCCACCCTGCAGCTTCCGGACGGGTTCCACAGCCATGTGGCCAACATCGGCATCAAAGACGGCAGCGCTGATTTCGTGGTGGTCGTCGCCGACCGGCCGTGTGTTGCTGCCGGGCTGTTCACGACCAGCAGCTTCGCCGGGCCAAGCGTGCTGGTGAGCCGCCGCAACGTCGCCGATCACGCAGCCCGGGCCGTAGTGGTGATCTCGAAGAACGCGAACGTTGCCACCGGCACGGTCGGGCAGGCCGACGCCGACGAGTTGGCCAGTGGGGTCGCCGAGCGGTTGGGAATCGCGACCGACGACGTGTTGATTGCCTCCACCGGGGTGATCGGTCGCCGGTATCCGATGGAGCGGGTGCGCGCCGGGATCGCAGCGATGCCCACCGTGGTCACGGGTACCGATGCTGCCGCTGTCGCCAGCGGAATCATGACGACCGACACCGTGATGAAGACCGCTGAGGCCCACTGTGGCAACGCGCGCATCGTCGGCGTTGCCAAGGGTGTCGGCATGATCGAACCGAACATGGCCACGTTGATCACCCTGTTCTTCACCGACGCCGATGTCGATGCCGAGGTGCTCGACACAGTGTTCCGACGTGTCATCGACCGCACGTTCAACTGCGTCTCCGTCGACACCGACACCTCCACCAGCGACACGGCAATCATCCTCGCCAACGGCGCGGCCGGTGCCGTCCAGCCGTCAGAGTTCGAGGCTGCACT
>JAYURF010000382.1:0-1554 GCA_043756365.1 Acidimicrobiales bacterium | reverse complement strand
ACGTCACCGGTTCGTTTCTGTCGACGCTGTCATGGCGATGTTCCGGAACGCGCCGGGCATCGACAGCGAGAGGTTCCGCGCCGACCTTGACGAGATCGTGACACAGGACCCCGAACCCCGTGGCTGATCCCCGACGGCCGCGCGGCCTGCTCGACACGTCGGTCATCATCGACCTCGAACACATCGATCCGGTACGACTCCCTGTCGAGGCGGCGGTCAGTGCAATCACCATGGCCGAGTTGGCGGCCGGACCCCATGCCACCGCCGACCCGCATGAACGGGCGCGCAGGCAGGACCGGCTGCAGCGGGCCGAGGCAGTGTTCGATCCGTTGCCGTTCGACTCAGAGTCGGGGCGCGCCTACGGCCGGGTCTACGCGGCTGTCGTCGGGGCAGGTCGAAAGGCCCGAGGAGCGCGAGCCGTCGATCTTCTCATCGCCGCGACAGCTTGCGCAGCCGGTCTCCCGCTCTATACCCGCAACCCGGATGATTTCCGAGCCCTCCACGAGTTGATCGAGGTTGTTGCCGTCTGAACGGGCCGCTGCGCTCATGTGCCAGGTTTCAAGCGCGGTGATTCACAGGTGCCGGACCACTACGCCGGCTTCTTCCACACCGAGACGTGCGAGGTGCTGGAACTGGTGAACGGTTGGCGATGCCAGTTGCTCCAACGCTCATGCAGAGACATCCCAGCGAGCTGCGCCATGAGGTCGTACTCGGCAGGCCAGGCATATCGATGGTCTGAGTCGAAGGTCTCGACCCGTCCGCCGGTGATCCAGTAGTGGTGCGAGATCAGGCGCTGATTCACGACGTCGTATTCGTCGAAACCGAGGTGGCTGCTGGTGACGTCGAACGCCACGATGGTCTCACCTGCCGGTAGGCGTCGCAGCTCCGGCACGAACACCTCCACAACGAAGTGTCCACCGACTTCGAGATGGGCTGCTGCGTTGCGAAAGCACTCGATCTGTTCGTCCTGAGTGAGCAGGTTCGTGATCGTGTTGTACACCAGGTACACGAGGCTGAAACTGCCAGCGACGCGCGTTTTCGTCATGTCGCCGATGGTGACCGGGACTCGTTCTGCGCCTGGCTTGGCCACCATCTGATCCACCATCGGTTGGGACAACTCGATCCCGCAGACCTCGATGCCGCGAGCGCTCAATGGAATCGCGACGCGGCCGGTCCCAACAGCGAACTCGAGCGCTCGCCCGTCACCGGCAAGGTCGGCAAGAAACTCGACGGCCGGCGCCAGGACGGCGTCGTTGTACATCTCCGACGACGCTGCGTCGTACCGCGAGGCAACGCGTTCGCTCCAGATTTCGTGCGACATGCCCGGAACTCTGTCACCACACGCGGACCCACGGCGAACGAGTTTCTCCGACCAACCGCCACTACGTACGGCGTACCGGGCGGTAGTCCGGTCTGGAGCGTTCGCTACCGTTGTGGAATGTCTCCCGCCCGTCTGATCGCCACCGTTCTCGACTGCCCCGACCCCGTCCTATTGGGTCGGTTCTATGCCGACCTCATCGGCGGGGTCGTCGCCTTCGAGTCCGTTGAATGGGT
>JAYURF010000381.1:0-4202 GCA_043756365.1 Acidimicrobiales bacterium | reverse complement strand
GATTGCCACCGACGCGTCGCGCCCCGAGCCGAGCGATTGGAACGCCTCGGCGAGTTCGCTGAAGCTCTGGTGATCGAGTGCGTTCACGGGCGGTCGGTTAAAGGTGACGACGGCGATCCGGTCCGTGATGTCGACGCTGACGTGGTCCATCATCCGACCCTACCGGTGCGGCGTTGCCGACTCGTAGACTCGGGCCCGAGCGGTTAGGCCGACATCCGCGACGAGCCGTTCTTGCCTGACTCGTGCTTGCCTGACTCGGCCTTGACCTCATCGAGGCGGGTGTCGGAAACCTTCGCTCCGGTGCCCTTGGCCTCGTCAACGGCGTGAACGACTCGGTCGGCAACCGAGGTGGTGGCGTCGACCGCTTTGTCGGCCACGGTCGAGGTCACGTCGTGGGCGGCATCTTTCAGCCGCCGCGTCCGCGGTCCGGTGGCGGCAGAGCGAACCCGGTCCTTCACCTGTGTGCGCTGCTCCTCGGTCATCGCCGAGCAGGCGACGAACCCGGCGATGGTCCCAGCTACGAATGTCATCGATTTGATCATGGTCATCAGTTCCCGCTCGACACCCTGTCTAAACGGCGGTCAGCCACGCCGGGCAATTGTGCCGTAATCGAGTCCGATGTCCTTCATCGCTGCTCGGATGCCTGGGCCATCGTCTCCGCTCCAGGCGTATACCGGGGCATCGAGATGTTCAGCGGTTGACCAGCGCCCTTCGGCACGGTCAAGACGCCGACACCGAGATCGATGACGTCCACTGGCCCACCCCCGTCAAGGTGCCATCGCCCCATGCTGGCCGCGTGGTACTACGACGTTGGTCCAGTGGCGAACGTGACGTCGAAACGACTACACCTGAGATGTCGGCGATTTCTGACATCAGCAGCTTGAAGATGGAGAACAATGAGCATCAGTTCCGCGTATCGGTCGAAGGTGCCCGCGTCTCGGTCCAAGTTGGCAGTGGCAGGGTGGCTTGTTGTCTCGAACGTGCTGCTCGTCGGCGTGCTCGCAGGTTCCGCAGCGGCTGCAGTGTCGGTGTCGCGAGCCGAGGTGAAGGGCACTGAGTTGCGTCTCGAGGGGACCGCCATTGCCTCGCGTAACATCACCGTCGACGGCGTGGTCATGGGCACCAGCAGCACGTCGGGCACCTTTCGCATCAACCGTAATCCGTTCACGGCACCCGCCGACTGCACCGTCGATGTCCGCGATGGATCCGCAACGATCACGGTCGCCCGGTTGACGGGCTGCACCGTGAGCACCACCCCGCCGCCGCCGCCCCCGCCGCCGCCCCCGGGCGACACCATCGCACCAACAGTGCCGGCCGGGCTCACCGTCACCGTCGTCGGCACGACGATCAGCCTCAGCTGGGGCCTCAGCACCGACAATGTCGCAGTGATCGGCTTTCGGCTCACCCGTAACGGCAGCGTACGGACCACCACCACCACCGCCTTCGACACCACCTTCCTCGACACGGGCCTGGCCGCCGGGACCTACACCTACACCGTTGCCGCTTTCGATGCCGCCGGCAACACGTCGGCGCAATCGAACAGCGCCTCGGCGACCGTTGCCGGGTCGGCGGCGCTGTCGTTTCTCACCCCGTCGCAGCTCCCCGGGGCGGTCGTCGGAGAGGCCTACCTCGGCTACATCGTGGCCGACAGGGGCGTGACCAGCTACTCGTTCAAACTGGTCTCGGGCAAGGTCCCGCAGGGGATGCAGTTCACGGGGAACACGTTGCCGACGCGGCCGGAAGCGCGAGTCACGGGAACGTCAACAACCGTCGGCACATCGACGTTCACCGTCGAAGTCAAAGACGGCAGCGGTGCAACCGCACGGAGGACGTTCACCATCGCCGTGACCGCAGCCCCGCCACTGGCCATACCCGCCGGTGTCAACGTGTTGGATGCGGCGACGGTCGGAGTGTCCTACAGCGGCGTGCTTCCGGGGTCGGGCGGAGGCCCGATTCATAGCTGGGCGCTCATCAGCGGAACCCTGCCGCCCGGGTTGGCGCTCGGTGTCGGCGTTGTCTGGGGCATCCCCACAACCGCTGGCACCTACACCTTCAGCGCCCGTGTCACGGACAACCTCGGTGCCACCGCGACGGGGCAGTTCTCCGTCACCGTCGCGCCGTGAACGCTGCGGCCGCAGCGGGCTGAGTTGCCGGGCCCGTCGCCGGCCGAGTTGGCCCAAGTCGCCGGCCCGAGATTGCCCCGGCCGAGTTGGCCCCAGTCGCCGGGCTAGTTGCCGATGAACGTTGCGGGGCGCCGCTCGATCATCGACTGGACGCCTTCGCGACGGTCGTGGGTGGTCGAGATCAGCGCCTGTGCACTGCGTTCGGCTTCGAACGCGGTGGCAATGTCGCTGTCCAACGAGCGGCGATACAGGCGTTTGGTCATCGCCAGTGCACGGGTGGGGCCCTCGGCGAGACGGGCCGCCAATTCGAGCGCCGTGGGCACCACGTCGCCGGCCGGCACGCATCGGTTCACCATGCCCCACTCGTGCAGGGTTTCCGACGCGACCGGGTCGCTCAACATGGCGATCTCGTTCAGACGGTGGAACGGGATGATGCGCGGCATGAAGTACGGGTCGCCTGCGTGAGGGACCATGCCGCGACGGGTGAACACATGGGTCCAGCGCGCCCCCTGGGCGGCGACCACCAAGTCGGCGAGGAGGGCGAGCATCCATCCAGCCCCGGCGACGGTGCCGGTGACTGCGCTGACGACTGGGGTGTCCATCTCCCAGAGCCGCTGAAACAGGGCTTGGTACTGTGTGGTCGCGAAGCGGTAGTCGAGCGTGGTCATCGCCGCGATTGCTTCGGGTGATGCGGTCACGTCGGCACCGGTACAGAAATCGCGCTCGGTGCCGGCGATGACGATTGCCCGTACCTGGCAGTCGCGGTCGGCGTCGCCGAGGAGATCGTGCAGTCCGACACACGTCGCGACATCGATCGTGTTGCGCTTGTCGGCGCGGTCGAGGGTGATGTGCAGGACCGCTCCGACGCGTTTGATGCGCAGTGCGCCCCGTTCGGGGGACACGGTCTCTGGGTCAACGGTATCGGGGGACACGGCTTCGGGTGGCATGGCAACCTCGCTCGATCGACGGTGCGGGGACCGGCCGCCGCTACATCCGACAGTAGCGTCGAGCACGATGAACGTCGCCAACTTCCTTCGGCTCACGGCCCGCAGCTTTCCCGGTCACCCTGCGATCAGTTGGCGCGGCACCACCATTGGATACGACGAGTTCGACTGTCGCTCGGCTGCGTTCGGGCAGTGGCTCATTTCGATCGGAGCAGCTTCCGGGCGGGTAGTGCTGTACCTCGACAACCGGCCCGAACTGCTCATTGCAATGTTCGGCACGTTCCGTGCAGGTGCGACGGTGGTCCCGTGCAACTCCCGGCTGACTGCCGACGAGCTCGGCTTCCTGATTGCTGATTGTGCGGCCACGGTCGTCGTCACCGATGCCGAGCACGAATCGGTGGCCCGCCGCGCGAGCGGCGCAGCGACGGTGGTGGTCGCGGGTGCCGGACTTGACGAGGTACTTGCCGCTCAGTCGCCGACGCGTGACGCTGCCGACATGGACCCCGACGCCATCGCCTGGATCTTCTACACGTCGGGTACCACCGGGCATCCGAAGGGGGCGATGTTGTCACATGCCGTGCTCAACTTCGTCACGGTGTCGTGGCTTGCCGATCTCACCCCGCTCGACGAAAACGATGTGACGTTGCACGCTGCGCCGCTCAGTCACGGCGCGGGGTTCCACGCCTTGGCGGCCACCGCTCGCGGAGCGCACCAGATCATCCCCTCCGGCGTCAGCTTCGACCCGGTGGCCACGCTGGAACTGATCCAGCGCGAGGGCGTGACCAACACCTGGATGGTCCCGACGCAGATCGTGATGCTCACCGATGCGGCTACAGTCGGTGCCGCACCAGACATCGAGGTGCCCAGTTTGCAGCATGTGGTGTACGGCGGCGCCCCGATCACGCCGGCTGCGATGACGCGGGCGTTGCAGCGCTTCGGTCCGGTCTTCGTGCAGCTCTACGCTCAAGGTGAGACGCCGATGACGGCCACCGTGCTGCGCCGCCAGGACCATCGACCTGAACTGCTCGGAAGCGCCGGTCGTCCCCGCCCGGGGATCGAACTGCGCATCATCGACGAAGCCGGCCAGCCGCTCGCCGAAGGCGAGATCGGCGAGCTCGCCGTCCGCGGCCCGAGT
>JAYURF010000380.1:0-1555 GCA_043756365.1 Acidimicrobiales bacterium | reverse complement strand
GCGGGTAGTGGTTTGGCGGGCGCGATTAGAGGAGGACGAGGGTGAGGGCGGTCACCGCTACCGAGGTTGCCAGCCATGCGCCGACAGTGAAGGCTGGGCTCGTCGGCGCGGTGGCCCTGACCGGTTGTTCGATGACGAGGTGCAACGCAACACCGATCGCGCCCGCCACGGCGAACTTCACGGCGACGAGTGACACACCGTCGAAACCGATGCGGTCAGATGACAGGGCGAGGAACACCGGCCAGTGGACGAGGTATAGCGAGTAGCTCCAGCGCCCCACGGCGACGAGCCATCGAATCGACAGCACCGCGCCGACGTGTCCGTGCCCGACGATCGAAACGAGGATGGCCGCAGTCACGAGCGCGACCACGACGAAGCCGCCGCGTAACAGCCATGGCGGTGAGTAGTCGGCGAACAGCACCAGCGACGCGAGAGCGGCAAGGCCAACGACTCCGACGGCATCGACCAGTCGGCCCGGTCCCTTTTTGCCGGCCACCGATGAGTCAGGCTCGCTTTCGCGCAACGCTCGCCCCGGTTCGCTCGGCGCGGATGTCTGGAGGTGACCCGCAGCGAGGACAGTGCGCTCGGGCCATGTGGCGCGGCGGAGCACGATGGCGAGCAGGCCACCGGTGGCCAGTTCGCCGGCGCGCACGTCGGTGCCGAACTCGAGTCGTGGGGGCCAGTCCGACACCAGGTTGGCGAGTACGACCGAACCGGCGATCAGCAGCCCGAACCCGATGGCCAGCAGGCGATCGGGGCGAGCCGTTCGGCTGGCAAGCGCGACGCCGATGGCGAGCACGACGTAGAACTGCTCCTCGACTGCGAGCGACCACGTCGGCCCGAGCGGTCCGACGATGGTGCGCAGCAATTGGTCCTGCCCGGCAGCGATCACATGCCAGTTCGTCGCGCTCCAGATCGCGGCCGTGGCATCGCTGGCGTGGGCCTCGAACAGCCCGGCGCGGGTCAATACGACGACTCCGAGCACGACGGTCAGCGACGCCGGTGCGAGACGGCGGATGCGCCGGGTCCAGAACCGGCCGAGATCGACGCGTCCGTCGCGGGTGATCTCGGTGGTCAGAACGGAGGTGATCAAGAATCCGCTGAGGGTGAAGAACACCGAGACGCCGAGGTTGCCGCCGCGGAACCATCCGCTGAGGCCCGATGTGGCGCACGCGTGAAACGCCATCACGGCGAGGATCGAGATGCCACGCAGCCCGTCGAGTCCCGGCTCGTAGGGAATCGTGCGGCCGCCGTTCATCCGCAGGTGAAGCTACCCCGCGGGGAGTGCCGCACACGCGCCGACAGGGGTGTCGAAGCGAGCGCTGGTGATCCACGGGCCGGCGAGCCATGCGTCGGGCGTGACCGTGATCAATCCGGGGTAGCGGTCGCCGACACGGTTGACGAACCAGGTCGCGAAGCGAGCGGCGCCTTGCGGACACACATGGACCCCATCGGACTTCCGGTCGGGGGCACCGTCGCCGTCGATGTCGATCGACAGTTCGGGACCCCACACCTCGGTGGTGTCGATCAATGACACATGCTCGGGTTCGCGCAC
>JAYURF010000379.1:0-4206 GCA_043756365.1 Acidimicrobiales bacterium | reverse complement strand
GCGACGACGACGTGGTCGGCGTCTATCGCAGCCAGCTCGATCAGGTCCGTGCAGTGCTGCCGGTGAAGGCGGCCAACTTCATCGACAAAGAGATCGACCGGCTCGACCGGATGAGTGCCCAGTCGCCGGAGCACTCGTGGATCCGCACGTGGCTCGACCGCATCTTCGAACTGCCGTGGAACGTGCACTCCGACGACCGCCTCGAGCTGGCCGACGCCCGTGCCGTGCTCGACGCCGATCATTACGGCCTCGACGACGTGAAGGACCGCATCGTCGAGTTCCTCGCCGTGCGCAAGTTGCGCGCCGACCGCGCCGCGGGCGAATCCGCCGACCGTGCCGCCGACCGTGCCGGCCCGCACCAGCACCAGCACCAGCACGGCACGGTGATCACGCTCGTCGGGCCGCCAGGCGTGGGCAAGACCAGTCTGGGCGAGTCGATCGCCCGGGCGATGGGCCGCAACTTCGTGCGCGTCGCACTCGGCGGCGTACGTGACGAGGCCGAGATCCGCGGTCACCGCCGTACCTACGTGGGCAGCCAACCCGGCCGCATCGCCAGGGCGATCGTCGAAAGCGGGAGCATGAACCCGGTCGTGCTGCTGGACGAGGTCGACAAGCTCAGCCCCGGCGGCTGGAGCGGCGATCCCACCTCGGCCCTGCTCGAGGTGCTCGATCCGGCCCAGAACCACACCTTCCGCGACCACTACCTCGAAGTCGAGCTCGATCTCAGCCAGGTGGTGTTCATCGCCACCGCCAACGTCGCCGACACCATCCCGGCCCCGCTGCTCGACCGGATGGAGCTCGTTCGCCTGGACGGCTACACCGAAGACGAGAAGGTCTTCATTGCCGAGCGGTACCTGATGCCACGCCAGCTCGAACGGTCCGGTCTCGTGGCCGGCGAAGTCAGTGTTACCGAGGCGGCCGTTCGCGCGGTGATCACCGGTTACACGCGTGAAGCCGGTGTGCGCTCGCTCGAGCGCGAGCTCGGCAAGCTGAGCCGCAAGGTTGCGGCTGCGGTAGCAACCGGGCGCATCGACACCCCGGTCGCGGTCGACACGGCTGACGTCCGCGAATGGCTCGGCCGCCAGAAGGTCGACGACGCGATCGAGGAACGCACCAATGTGCCCGGCGTCGCCACCGGACTTGCCGTCACCGGGTCGGGTGGCGACGTTTTGTTCATCGAGACCACCGCGTTCCCGATGGTGGTGGCCGAGGCCGGCACAGCCGAGCCGACGCTCACGCTCACCGGTCAGCTCGGTGACGTGATGAAAGAAAGTGCGCACATCGCGCTCAGCTACGTCCGCTCCCACGCCGCCGAGCTCGGCGTCGATCCCGCCGCGCTGGCCAAGCGGGTGCACATCCACGTGCCTGCCGGGGCGGTGCCGAAAGACGGTCCGTCAGCGGGGGTGACGATGACGACGGCGTTGGTCAGCCTGCTGACAGGCAAGGTGGTCAAGCCCAGTGTCGGGATGACCGGTGAGATCACGTTGCAGGGCAAGGTGCTGCCGATCGGTGGCGTGAAGCAGAAGGTGCTCGCCGCGCACCGGGCCGGCCTCACCGAAGTGGTGCTCCCGAAACGCAACGGTCCCGATCTCGACGACGTGCCCGCCAAGGTGCGTGAGGTGATGACCTTCCACCTCGCCGACACCTACATCGACGTCCTCAACGCAGCGTTCGCCTGATCCCGCCGCACCTCGCGCCGCCGCACTCCGCCCGCCTGAGGGGGGCGTGTTGCGGGATTAGGCTGAACGGCATGTCACATCTGTCGAACGTCTGGTACGGGGTCACCCCGCTGCAGGTCACGTCTGGTCACGGCTGCTGGGTCACCACCGCGAGCGGTGAGGAGTACCTCGATTTCGCCGCCGGGATCGCCGTCAACTCCACCGGTCACTCCCATCCGCGTGTCGTCGAGGCGATCGCTGCGCAGGCCCAGCGGTTCATCCACGCGCAGGTCAACGTCTACAAACACGACCTGCTCGAACCGCTGGCGGCCAGGTTGGCCGAGATCACCCCGCCCAGCATCGACACGTTCTTCTTTGCCAACTCCGGTGCCGAGATCACCGAGGCCTCGATCAAGCTGGCCAAGCAGGCCACCGGTCGACCGAACACGATCGTGTTCGCCGGCAGCTTCCACGGGCGCACCCACATGGCGATGGCGATGACCACATCGAAGACCGTTTACCGCGCCGGGCATGCCCCATTACCGGCCGGTGTGTTCGTGGCGCCGTACCCCGACCCGCTGGCCCATGACCAGGACGCCGAAGTAGCCCGCGCGCTCGCCGGGTTCGATTATCTCCTGAAGGCACTCACCGCTCCCAGCGAGACCGCCGCTGCAATTCTCGAACCGGTGCTCGGTGAAGCCGGCTACATCGCCGCACCCGTCGCGTTCATCCACGGCATCGTCGAGCGGTGCCGTCAGCACGGCATCTTGTTCATTGCCGACGAGGTACAAAGCGGCTTCGGCCGCACCGGCAAGATGTTCGCTGTCGAGCACTACGGCATTGATCCCGACATCATCTGCATGGCCAAAGGGATCGCCAGCGGGTTCCCGTTTGCCGCGCTCGGCACCCGCCGCGAACTCGACGACAAGTGGCCGACCGGCAGTCACGGCGGCACCTACGGTGGCAACCCGATGGGATGTGCGGCGGCGCTGGCCACGATCGAGTTGATGACCGAACCCGCGTTCCTCGCCAACGTCAATGCTCGCGGCGAGCAGCTTCGCGCCGGTCTCGGCGAGCTCCAGCGCGAGCATGATGTGATCAGGCAGGTGCGTGGTCCTGGCTTGATGGTCGGCACCGAGTTCGCCGAGAGCGCCCGGGTCGCGGCCGTGCAACAGCACTGCCTCGACGAAGGACGCCTGATCCTGATGAACGCCGGCACCTCCGGTACGACGATGCGGTGGATGCCGCCGCTGGTGGTCGATGAGCGCGAGATCGATCTGGCGCTTGCAGCATTCAGCGCGGCCCTCAAAGCCACAGCCTGAACCGGTCCGCACGGCTGCCCCGAACCCGAGCGTCGTATGCCTCGTCTCGATGCTGAACGGATCGCGTTGTTGCGATCGCTGACCCACGCCACCACCACGATCCGGCGTCAGATCGATGCCGATCTGATCGCCGAGTACGACCTCCCCGTCGCCTGGTTCGAGGTGATGTCGGCGCTGCAGCGAGTTGGCGGCACGATGCGCGTCAACGACCTGCGCGCCGCGCTCGACGAGGTGGCCTCGAGCCTGTCGCGCCGGCTCGACCGGATGGAGGCTGACGGCTACATCACTCGTGAACCGACGCCGTCACCGACCGACCGCCGCGCCGTCAGCGTGCTGCTCACCCGCGAGGGCCGCATGCTCTGGCGTGATGCCAACGTGATCTATCGCCGCGCCGTGCAGCAGAACTTCGCCCACGTGGTCACCGATTCCGACATCAACGCACTGCACCGCCTCCTGTCGAAACTGTCCCGCTGACTCGCGCTGACTCCCGCTGATTGCGAACGTGTCGGTCAGTCGTGTCCGGCGTACATGGCTTCGATCTCGGCGGCGTAGCGCGAGTTCACGCCGCGCCGCTTGAGCTTCGAGGTGGGGGTGAGTACCTCGCTGTCGGGCAGCCACTCCTCGCCCACGAGGGTGAACTTCTTGATTTGCTCCACCTGGGCGAACTGCTTGTTGATCTCGTCGACACCGGCCTGTACCTCGGCGACCACCACCGGGTCGGCGGCGAGTTCGACAGTGGTGGCATCGTGGCGGTCGGCGTCGCGGGCCCAGACCGTGGCCGCCTCTGGGTCGAGGACCAGGATCGCCGAGCAGAACTTGCGAGCATCGCCGATCGCCGCGGCTTGCCCGACCAGCGGGATCGACTTCAGCGCCGCTTCGAGGTTGGCGGGGCTGATGTTCTTCCCGCCGGAGGTGATGATCAACTCTTTCTTGCGGTCGACGATGTGCAGGTATCCGTCGTCGTTCATCTCGCCGATGTCGCCGCTGTGCAACCACCCGTCGATCAGTGACTCGGCGGTCTTGTCGGGCTGGTCGAGGTATCCCTGGAACACGTTGCCGCCGCGGCAGAGCACCTCGCCGTCGTCGGCGATGCGCACCTCGCATCCGGGCACCGCCTGGCCGACCGATCCGGGCCGGTTGGCCTGCGGCGACCAGGTGATCGGGCCGCTCGATTCGCTCATCCCGTAGATCTCGCTGAGCGGCACCCCGATGGCCCCGTACCACTC
>JAYURF010000378.1:0-4208 GCA_043756365.1 Acidimicrobiales bacterium | reverse complement strand
CGGCCCCGCCAACGAGTGCCCCCACGCTGACGAGCACCACCGTGGATACGGGCAGCAGCGCATTGCGTTGGGCGTGTCGGCGGACCTGGGCTGGGCTCAGGCCCCGTGCCTCGGCGCCGAGGATGTAGTCCTCCTGCAGTTCGGAGATCATCGCCGATCGGGCGACGAGGAAGACCGGCCCGATGTTCGCGATCACGAGCGTCAGCAGCGGTAGCACCAGTCGTTCGAGCACGCCACCGATCAGGGCGAAGCCCTGGGCACCCTCCCACGGGCGAGCCCCGAACGTTGGCACCCAGCCGAGTCGCACGGAGAACAGCAACAGCAACAGGCTGCCGACGAAGAACGGTGGTGCCGAATCGGCGAGCAGTACCGCTGACAGCGTTCCGACATCGCCGCGGCCGCCGCGCCGCCAACCCGACCGGAAGCCGAGGAACACGCCGATCGATGTGGCGATCACGAGGGCACTGCCTACCAGGAGGAGCGTCCAACCGACGCGCTCGAGCAACAGATCGCGGACCGGACGTCCGTAGCGGGCGCTGATCATCAGGTCGCCTCTGGCGATGCCCTGCAGGTAGTCGACGTACTGTTCGGCGACCGGTTTGTCGAGGCCGAACTGGCGCAGCACCTGTTGGCGATCCTCCGCCGTGAGGCTGCCGGCCGCCTCCGGTGGCATCAGGTAGTCGACGACGTTGCCGGGCGCGAGTCGAGGAAGCGCAAAGTTCAAGCTGATCGCTACGAACGTCACGATGGCGTACCGAACGACGGTCCTCAGCACGTGCCGACGGGAGCCCGTCGACCGACGAACTCGGGCCGCGCGGCCCGGGAGACGTGTGTGCATCGTGTGCTCCCGAGCCTGGCTCGATCAGTCGTCGTCGCCGTCAATCGATCGGCGGCGGCGCATGAACAACGCCAGCGCGAGCGCAGCCACCACCACGATGACGATCACCCAGATCACGACGCCATTGCCGCCGTCGTCCGACGATGCGTCGTTGTCGGCGTTGCTCACGGTTGCTGCGGTTGGTGTGGTGTCGGTGGTGGCTTCAGCGGCGTCGGTCGCATCCGGTGACGCTGCCACCGCGGTCGCCTCAGTCGCCGGGGCATCCGTGGTCGCCACGACCTCCGGTGCGGCCGGATGGGCCTCGTTCACCGAGTCCGGCAGGAACGACCGCTTCGTGAAGATCCCGTGGCCGGGATCGGATACCCAGCCGCCGTACGCCTCGGGTCGATAGGCGTATTCCCCGGTGCGGTACCACAGGCTCATCCCGGGGATCTCCTCGGCAAGGATCTCCTCGGCGGAGTGCAGCTCGTCGGCTCGTTCGTCGAGCGGCACGATCGCTGCCCCCTCGACGATTCCATCGAACGTACTGTTGGTGAATCCGCTCACGGAGACGCCGAATCCCTTACCGCCGGGGCTGTGGAAGAAGTAGTACAGACCGTCGGGGTCGACGTGGGCGTGCGCCTCCAGCGTCGAGACGTAGGCGTCGTACGCGGGGATTGCATCGACGGTCGAAGCACGACGTTCGCGCAGCGTTGCCGGGTCAAGGCTCTCCACGTTGAACTTCACGCCGACTGCCAACGCCTGCTCGGCGACGAGTTGCGCGGCGCGGATGTCACCTGGTTCGAACGAGTTCACCAAGATGATGAACTCCAGTCGTGTGCCGTCGGGGGAGGTCCTCACCCCGTCGTCACCTGCGACATAGCCCGCATCGTCGAGCGCCTGGGCGGCGGCATCGACGTCGTACTCGTGGCCGGGTGTCGGCGACGCCCAGGGTGAGTCGGGATGGATGAAGGTGTCGTAGCCGGGGATCCCCTGGCCGAGGAGAACGGTGTCGACGATCTCTTGGAGATCGGTCGACATCGAGATGGCTTTGCGTAAGACCGGGTCGCTGAGCGGTGCCTTGCGGGCGTTGAAGTAGATCTGCGTGCTCTCGAACTTGCTGCCGGCAACCATCGCCACGTCGCCGCCTTCTTGGAACTGCGATCGCAACTCGGGCGGCACGTTGCGGGCCACCATGTCGACATCGCCGGTCTGGAGGGCGGCGAACGCGGCGGCAGGGTCCTTGACGATGACAAGTTCGAGTTCGTCGACCGTGGGCTTGCCCATCATGTACGCCGGGTTGGCCTTGAGCCGATACAGCTGATCCGGCTGGATCTCCACCACCTGGTATGGGCCGGAGCCGATCGGGAGATCAACCATGGTCTTCGGATCGGTGACGTTCTCCCACTGATGCTTGGGGATGATCGGCAGGTCTGCGCCGGGTAGTGAG
This sequence comes from Acidimicrobiales bacterium, assembly GCA_043756365.1. Classification (GTDB taxonomy): domain Bacteria; phylum Actinomycetota; class Acidimicrobiia; order Acidimicrobiales; family Ilumatobacteraceae; genus VFMC01. The sequence continues at coordinate 1,941 of JAYURF010000378.1, read as the reverse complement.
CGGAACTGCGGTGCCGGAGCGCTGAAGTCCAAGCGCACGGTCAGCGGATCGATGACCTCTCCACCCGAGAAGGGGGGGACGTCGAACACGTGATGGGCGTACCGGCCCGACGCGCCCTTCTGCACGAGGAAGTACTCGAAGGTGAAAAGCACGTCCTCAGCGGTCAGCGGCGTACCGTCTTGCCAGGTGAGGTCCTGCTTCAGCGTGACCGTCCATGAGGTGAAGTCGGCGTTCGGCTCGGCGTTCTCGGCGAGCCACGCGTCCGGTTCGGTCTTGACTTGCGACCAGAACAGGGAGTCGTACGCAAGCATCAAGAAGTCGTGGGTGTTCGGCGTGGCACCGAAGGTGATCGTGAACGGCGTGAGGTTGTTCTCGGCACCTGGAATCGCGATCCGTAACCGCTCCGCGGTCAGGTTCTCTGCTGGTGCCCGTTCAGGCAAGGCCGCGACACCGTTGCTCGCCTGGGTCGCCGACACGACCGTCGCCGCAGCAACGAACGCGACGAGTAGGCGACCGAATCGACGGCGCGAATCGCTCTTCAACATGGTGGGCACCTCCCCGTAGTGCCGCCGAACGTCGACGACCGCGGCAACCTAGGTCCCGCTATCAGCGTTCGCAATACATGCATTGCACATCTACCTTCCGGCACCACCCCTGGCCGACGGTTGCCTGAACTGGAAGCCGGCCTTGCTGTCGCCTCAGGTGAGGGTGGGCTCTACGGGGAGGGAGCGGTCGACGCAGGCAGTTAGTTCGGTGCGCAAGCGTGGTTCTTGGCCGGGGGTCGCCAACTCGGAGATGGGGGCGTGCACGGTGCGCGACGATCGCTCGTTGCAGATCAACACCGTGGACACCTCGGCGTCGAAATCGCCCGGGGAACGCTCGGTGAAGCGCACCGCCGCGAGCAGACCGTCGAGGGTGCGCGGATCGGCGTACCGACCCAGCCCCGGCAGGCCCATCCCCGACACGAAGTTGCCAAGGCTCCAGTACACCACGGCACCGTTCACGACCTCGACCGGTTGGATCACGTGCGGGCCGTGCTGAATGACCAGATCGACCGGAGCCAGCGCGGTGAACTCGGTCACGAAGGCCCGGTCGGCTGAGATGGGTGCCGGCAGCATCTCTTTGGAGAGGTGCACGCTGACGATCACGATCTCGGCGCCAGAGGCCCGCACCGAGGTGACGCGCGCCGCGATGTCGCTCGCCGCGTCCGGTCCGTTCAGCAACCATGCCGACGACGGGCTGACCGTGTTGCTGTAGCGCGTCATCGACAGGTGGGCGACTCGAACCCCGTTCACCGTGAACACCGTGTCGACCGCCTCCATCTGGTTGCGGGCCGTGCCGACGTGGGTGATCCCGGAGTCGTCGAAGGCATCGAGGGTCGCCACGATGCCGCCCGCACCGAGGTCGTTGCTGTGATTCGAGGCGGTGCTGCACCGGTCGAACCCGCTGGCCGCCAGTCCCGCAGCCAACTCGTAGGGCGCGAGCAACAAGTTGCCGCCGAATGGTGAGCGCCCGTACACGCCGGGCCGCTCGCCTGGCCTGCCGATCGGTATCTCTGCGTGGCAGATGGCCAGGTCGGCACCGCGCAGGATCGGCGCGACCGGGGCGAACACCGGCGCGAAGTCGTAGCGGTTACCGGTGCCGGCAGCGAAGCCGGCGGCGGCGGTGACGACCGCGTTCTCGGTGAGGATGTCGCCTCCGGCGATCACGCTTAGGGTCCGCCGCGGGGGCGAGAGCCGTCTCGCCGACGCTGACGGCTCGGCGGGGGGCACCGGTGCCCCGAGAGCGTCGGCCGGAACCATTGCGGCCGGAACCATTGCGGCAACACCCAACGCAAGAAGTTCGGCCAGCCGCCGTGCCGGGTGTCGCACGACGAAGCATCGTAGTCGTCCAGAAGTTGATATGATACGTAGCAAGTTTCTTGAATCGAGATAGCCTGGC
>JAYURF010000377.1:0-1557 GCA_043756365.1 Acidimicrobiales bacterium | reverse complement strand
GCAGCTTCTTGACGACTTCCTTCCCGGTGATCGTGTTCTCGCGGTGCTCGATCACCTGGATCTCCGATGACAACCCGGACACTTCCTTGAACTGGGCGATCTCCTGGTGATCATCGATTTCGATCTTGAACGTGTAGCCGGCAATGCCGTCTTCGCCGATTGGCATGGTTCCCTCGCTTTGGTCGTTGGGGCTTTGGGTCGTTAATTGTGCTGTGGTCGAAAAAAGGGCGGGGCTACTCGGTCAGTGCTGCGCCGCCCGAGTACTGGGCGAGGCGGAACACAACGAACTCTGCGGGCTTCACCGGTGCGATCCCGATCTCGCAGGTCACCATCCCGGCGTCGATGTTCTCGGCCGGGTTCGTTTCGTAGTCGCACTTCACATAGAACGCTTCGTCGGCGGTCTGGCCGAACAGCGCGCCATCACGCCACTGGCGCACGAGGAACGATGCGATCGTGCGGCGGATCCGCTGCCACAGGTCGAAGTCGTTCGGCTCGAACACCACCCATTGGGTGCCGTTCAGGATGGACTCCTCGAGGTAGTTGAACAGCCGCCGCACGTTGATGTACCGCCACGCCGGATCGGACGACAGGGTGCGCGCGCCCCATACACGAATGCCACGGCCGGGGAACGCCCGCACGACGTTGATGCCATGCGGGTTCAAGAGATCGTGCTCGCTCTTGGTGATGTTCAGCTCGAGAGTGATCGCACCACGCACGACCTCATTGGCCGGCGCCTTGTGCACACCGCGGGTCGCGTCGTTGCGGGCCCACACACCGGCCATGTGGCCCGACGGTGGCACGAACTGGTTCTGTCCGGTGGCAGGGTCGAAGACCTTGATCCACGGCCAGTACAGCGCAGCCTGCTTGGAGTCGTAGCCGGCTTTATCCACGCGCCATTCCTTGATCTGCTGGGCGTTCAGGCCCGGCGGCGGGTCCAGGATGGCGAGTCGGTCGCCCATCAGTTCGCAGTGGGCGATCATCGCCAGCTGCACCGCCTGGACGCCTTCGAGGTCGATCAGTCGTCGCTGGTATGCGGCCATCAGGTCGGGGACCGAGAGCATCGTGATCTCCTCGATGGCCTCCAGCCCAGCGAACCCGGTTCGGTCGGATGCATCGCCGACGTAGTCCTCCGGCGAGATCCGCACGGTTGACACTGCACCGGCCGCTCCGCCCCCGGTGAGGTTGATCTTGCTCCCGGCAGCGGGGCGCTCGAGCGTGCCGCCCTTGGCCAGCTCTTCGAGCTGGACGAGCTTCGACGCCTGGTTGACCACGGTCGCAGCGTTCTTTGCGCCCTTCTTGATCGAGACCTCGTGCTCTTCTTCGACGTGGTTGTTCCGCTTCACGACGAGCTTGAACATGTCGTCGCCGGACCCCTCGGGCGCATCTTCGATCTCGACCGACAGGGTGTTGCCCTCGTCGCCCGGCTTCTTTGCGGTGACCTTGTACGCGGGAAGGGACTTGTCGGGGCCCGAGGTGAGCTCGCCCTTGGCCGTCGGGATGGCAGCTGAGTTGTCGTCAGCCCCGACGCGCACGATGTAGGCGGACCCGCCACCGTTG